>CALZIQ010000036.1 GCA_945787735.1 uncultured Chromatiaceae bacterium
TCGTCTGGAGAGCATCAGCAGGGACCGCGCACTATCGAGGGTGAGTATTGGCGCGACAAGGATAATAGGCGTAAATAGTCGTTAGAAATGAAGCTTGAAACGAAAAAGCCCCGTCCAAACGGGGCTTTTTGTGCGTCTGAGCTGTTTGTTCCGAATCACAGGTTTGAAGGTGGGGCATCCTCATCGGCCAGACTGAGACCGGTATCTTTTTTCTGGATGTTGCCACCTTTTTCTTCCAGATCGATACGCAGGCGTAAGTTGTTGGGTGAGTCTGCATTGCGCAATGCCTCATCCAAGGTGATGCGACCTTCTTTGTATAAATGGTAGAGCGCGCCGTCAAATGTGCGCATGCCGATGTTTTCTGATTTTTCCATGATTTCTTTGATGGCACCGACCTCACCTTTCATAATCAGGTCCGCCACCATGGGGGTGCCAAGCAGAACTTCGATCGCAGCAGCGCGTTTGCCATCCACCGTGGGAACCAGCCGTTGTGAAACAAATCCGCGCAGGTTAAGCGATAGATCGAGCAATAGCTGTTTGTGGCGTTCTTCTGGGAAGAAGTTGATGATGCGGTCCAGTGCCTGGTTGGCGTTGTTGGCATGCAGGGTGGAAATAGCCAAATGGCCAGTTTCGGCGAAGGCCATGGCGTGTTCCATGGTTTCGCGGTCACGGATCTCACCAATTAAGATAACGTCCGGCGCTTGGCGCAGGGTATTTTTCAGTGCATCCTCGAAGGTCAAAGTGTCTACGCCTACCTCACGCTGGTTGACGATGGATTTTTTGTGCTTGTGGACAAACTCAATCGGGTCCTCGATGGTGATGATGTGGCCGGCGCTGTTGCAGTTGCGGTAATCGATTAAGGCGGCCAGCGAGGTCGATTTACCCGAGCCAGTGCCACCAACGAACAGCACCAGGCCGCGTTTTTGCATCACCAGTTTGGTCAGGACTTCGGGCAGCCCCAGGTCTTGCCAGTTAGGGATTTCCGTCTTGATTGAACGAATGACCATGCTGGTTTGGTTGCGTTGTTTGAAGATGTTGACGCGAAAGCGGCCGACGCCTGCTTCCGAGATGGCCAGATTCATCTCTGGCCGATCCTTGAATTCCTTTTGCTGTTCCTCAGTCATGATTTGGTTAGCAATCTGCTCCACTCGGCCGGATGCCAGGGGAGTTCTTTCCAGAGGTACGAGCTGTCCTTGAATCTTGGCGCTGGCGGGAGCGCTGGTGGCAAGATACAGATCAGAGGCATCTTTCATGACCATGATTTTCAAGTAATCTTTGAGTTCCATTTGTTTTATTTACCCATTTGGTTGCAGCAATCTGTGTCGAGAAAGATATCGGCGTTCAAGAGGGCAACTTGAGAAGTGGTATGATCCTCAAAACAGCCAGCGGCTGGCTGATTTAGTGCGCGTGGCGCGTAATTTTTTAAGCTAAAGCGACTCATTATCTATGCAAAATGAAACCAATCCTTCTGGAACGATGTTGCCTGAGACTGCCCTTGTTGGACTGCCGGTTGATTTGCGTCAACACGTTGAAGGTTTGTGGCAAGACTTTTGTGTTGCTGATGCAGTAGCAGCTGGGCTGTTGGCGCAGGACGAGGCTTTGCTGCAGTCGCTGTGCAAGGTGTGGGCGTGTAGTGAATTTGTCGCTCGTGCCTGTGTGCGTTATCCAGGTATGTTGTCGGGTTTGGTGAGAGGAGGGTATCTGCAAGCCGATTCAGAAGAGGCTAGGTGTCGGCTCAGGCTAGATGCGCTGTTGGAAAATGTTAGTGATGACAATACGCTCGGCATTGAGCTGCGCCGATTCCGACGTGAGGAGATGGTGCGCATTGCCTGGTGTGATATTGCCGGCTTGGCCGGGCTGGATGAAACCCTGCGGGATCTTTCCACCTTGGCCATAGCCTGTGTTGAAGCAGCACTAAGTCGCTTGCATGACTGGCAAAGTGCTGAGCTGGGTATGCCCATAGGTGAACAAAGTAGTCAACCGCAGTCACTGGTGGTTTTGGGTATGGGCAAGCTGGGTGCTGGTGAGTTGAATTATTCCTCCGATATCGATCTGATTTTTGCCTATGCAGAAGAAGGCCAGACCGAAGGTGGTCGTTATGCGCTGAGCAACAGTGAGTATTTTGTCCGCCTGGGTCGGCGCCTGATCAATGTCTTGAATCAGAAAACTGCCGAGGGTTTTGTTTTTCGAGTCGATATGCGTTTGCGTCCTTTTGGCGATGCCGGTCCGTTGGCGATCAGCTTTGCGGCCATGGAAAATTATTATCAGGTCCACGGCCGTGAGTGGGAACGCTACGCCATGGTCAAAGCGGCAGTAATTGCGGGTGATCAGGATGCTGGTGCTGAGTTGATGGAGATACTGCGGCCGTTTGTCTATCGTCGTTATCTCGATTATGGCGCGTTTGAATCCTTACGCGAGATGAAACAGATGATTGCCAGCGAAGTGCAGCGCAAGGGCATGCAGGACAATATCAAACTCGGTCCGGGCGGCATTCGCGAGGTGGAGTTCATCGGTCAGGCCTATCAGCTGATTCGTGGAGGGCGTGATCGGGGGTTACAGATCCGTCCTATCCAAAAAGTATTGAAGCTGCTGGCGGAAATGGAATATCTGCCGGAGTACGTGGTGGTGGGCCTACAGTCGGCCTATGTTTTTCTGCGTCAGGCAGAGAATCGGCTGCAGGCCATGCATGATCAGCAGACCCACAGTCTGCCGAAAAATGAAATCGATCGCCAACGTCTGGCACTGGCCATGGGGCATCATGACTGGCAGGTTTTTGAGCCGGAGCTGCGCAAGCGCATGGCCATGGTGCATGACGCCTTTGATCAGGTGTTTGTCGCGCCACAACGTGAACAGGCCGCCGAGCAGGGTTCCGAGTTTGATGCCCTCTGGGCAGGCACAATGACGGAAGAGGCGGCTGCCGGTCTGTTGCATAAAAATAACTATCAGGATGCAGACGAAGTACGGCGGCTATTGCAGCGTCTGCGCGAAGGGTCCGCTTTTCGCAGTCTTTCATCCCGCGGCCGCGAACGGCTTGATCGGCTGATGCCGTTGTTGCTCGGTGCGGTCGCCGCCGCAGACGAACCCGAGCTTGTGTTGGCCAGAGTGATCAATTTGATCGAGGCCATCGTGCGACGCACCGCCTACTTGGCTCTGCTGGTAGAAAACCCCATCGCCCTGTCGCAGTTGGTCAAGCTGTTTGCCGCCAGCCCCTGGATTGCCAAGCACCTGGCCCGTTATCCGGTATTGCTGGATGAGCTGCTTGATGCCCGCAGTCTCTATGCACCGCTCAACCGCGCTGCGCTGGAAGCAGAGTTGAATTTGGCGCTGGAGCAAGTGGGTGATGATCTGGAGCAACAGATGGAGGCCTTGCGTCATTTCAAGCAGGCTAATGTGTTGCGTGTGGCCGCTGCCGATGTGATGGGAGCGTTTCCTCTGATGGTGGTGTCAGATCATTTGACCGAGATTGCCGAGGTAGTGTTGGCTCAGGTGGTTCGCATTGCCTATCTGCATTTGGTGAAAAAACATGGTCGCCCCCAGTGCAAAGGGCAGGATGGCGAGCTGCATGAGCCTGGGTTTCTGGTAGTTGCCTACGGCAAGTTGGGTGGCATTGAACTGGGCTACGGTTCTGATCTCGATCTTGTCTTTCTACAAGGCAATTATGCCAGCGGTGGTCAGACGGATGGTGCTTCGCCGACCGATAACATGGTGTTCTTCGCCCGCCTGGGTCAACGCATGATTCATATTATGACAGCCCTAACCCCTGCAGGCGTATTGTATGAGGTGGATTCGCGTCTGCGTCCCAGTGGCGATGCCGGGATGCTGGTGGCGGATATGAATGCCTTTGCCGTCTATCAGGAAAATGACGCATGGACCTGGGAGCATCAGGCCCTAGTGCGGGCACGGGTGGTGGTCGGCAGCGCAGTATTAACGCAGCGTTTCGATATCATTCGTGCCAAGGTACTTGGGTGTGAGCGAGATCCGCAACAGCTGCAGGCGGATGTCTTCGAGATGCGCCAGAAGATGCGTGAAGTCCTGTCCAAGGCCAACACAGGCTGGTTTGATCTGAAACAGGATCCAGGCGGCATCGCCGATATCGAATTCATGGTCCAGTACCTTGTGTTGCGCTGGGCGAATCAATATCCCTCATTGCTCAAATGGACAGACAATATTCGCTTGCTCGAAACGCTTGCCGCTGAAGGTTTGCTAGCAGATGCGGATGCCCAACTGTTGGCCGATGCCTATCGTGCCTATCGCGCCGCGGTGCACCGCCTGGCGCTGCAGGAATCAGAGGTCGTGGTTGAACACGCGCAGTTTGCCGATTGGCGCCAGGGTGTTACGCGCATCTGGCGCGATTTGCTGGAAACGGTAGAATAGTGCCCTTTCGCCTGCCGCTATGGCATGGGCGAAGTGGCTCAATAGAAAGTACGAAGGAGAGCAAGAAATGAATATGGCGGATCGGGACGGGGTCATCTGGATGGATGGCGAAATGGTCCCCTGGCGCGAGGCAAAGGTCCATGTGCTTACCCACACCCTGCATTACGGCATGGGCGTGTTCGAGGGTGAGCGTGTCTACAAAACCGACAAGGGCTCGGCTATCTTTCGCTTGCAGGAACATACCGACCGCCTGTTCCGTTCGGCCCATATCATGGGTATGAAAATGCCCTTCGACAAAGAGACCGTGAACCAGGCCACCGTTGCCGTGGTGCGTGACAATAATCTCGAATCCGGTTATATCCGCCCCATGGTATTTTATGGTTCAGAAGGCATGGGGCTGCGTGCGGATAATCTTAATGCTCACGTCATGGTGGCAGCCTGGCATTGGGGTGCCTACATGGGTGAGGAAAACATGCGCAACGGCATCAAAGTGCGCACTTCGTCTTATACCCGTCACCACGTCAATATTATGATGTGTAAATCCAAAACCAACGCCAATTACGTCAACTCCATGATGGCCCTGCAAGAGGCCTTGGCCTCGGGTTGTGATGAAGCCTTGATGCTGGATAGTGAAGGTTATGTCTCGGAGGGCAGCGCTGAAAACTTCTTCATGCTGCGCGATGGTGTGATCTACACCCCCGAGCTGACCTCGGCCCTGGATGGGATCACTCGGGCGACGGTGATTGCTCTGGCCGAAGAGTTGGGCATGACCGTGCGTGAAAAACGTATTACCCGCGACGAGGTTTATGTGGCGGATGAGGCCTTCTTCACCGGTTCGGCTGCTGAAGTCACTCCGATCCGTGAATTGGATGGCCGCAGCATCGGTAACGGCAGTCGCGGTCCGGTGACCGAGCGCCTGCAATCACTCTATTTTGATGTGGTTCATGGTCGCAGCGCGCCACATATGCACTGGCTGACACTGGTTAAATAAAAAAAGGGAGAAATGGTTGTGGCAATACAGAAAAAGACGTCTTCAGCGGCCGACATCCCGGCCAATGCCGAGAATCAATATGAGGTGACTCGGGCAGATCTGCCGCTGCATTGCCCCATGCCAGGTATGAGCCTTTGGAATTCCCACCCCAGGGTTTATTTGCCGATTAAGGAAAACGGCGGCAAGGCCAAATGTCCCTATTGCGGGGCCGAGTACACGCTGAAAGATTGATTGTTTGAAAAATGCCCGGTTTGACCGGGCATTTATTATTTAGCGGCTATTTGTTTTCCTGGCCGGCAAACTGGATGCGATATAGATCCGCGTAGCGTCCGCCCTTCTCAAGCAGTTCGTGATGGCTGCCCATTTCCACAATGCGGCCATGATCCAATACCACAATGCGATCCGCTTTTTTGATTGTTGATAATCGGTGCGCAATGGTGATGGTCGTGCGGCCTTGCATCAATTCATCCAGGGCTTGCTGAACCTTCTGTTCCGACTCCGTATCCAGTGCCGAGGTGGCTTCGTCCAGAATCAGGATCGGCGCGTCCTTAAGCAATGCGCGGGCAATCGCGATGCGCTGACGCTGGCCGCCGGAGAGGCGCACACCGTTCTGACCACACGGGGTTTGCAGACCTTCGGGCAGCTCGTTAATGAATTCCATAGCGTGGGCCTTTTCTGCCGCCGCGATAATCTGAGTCTCATCCGTGCTGCGATTGGCGCCGTAGGCGATGTTGGCGGCGATGCTGTCGTTGAACAATACTACCTGTTGACTCACCAGGCTGAGCTGACTGCGCAGGTCGGCCAGTTTGATCTCGCTGATGTCGATATCATCTATCAGAATCTGGCCCGCGTTGAGCGGATAAAAGCGGGGCAATAAGCTAGCCAAGGTGGATTTGCCGCTGCCCGACTGGCCAACCAGGGCAATCGTTTCGCCGGGCAAAATCGTCAGTGAGATGTTGTCGAGGGTGTTGGTTTCGGCGCTGAAGTAACGGAAACAGACCTGGCGAAATTCTACTTTGCCCTGAGCGCTGTCGAGTGTGCGTTCGCCTGTGTCGTGTTCAACGGGCTCATCCATGATTGAAAATACCGACTGGGCTGCCGCCAGACCACGTTGTAGTGGGTCGTTGACGCTGGTGAGACGTTTAATGGGCGAAAGCAGCAAGCCCATAGCGCCGAAAAAGGCAACGAATGTACCGACTGACATGGGTGGCTCTTGCGCAGCGGCCAAATTAATAATGATGGCCAGCGCAGTGATCGCCATGAGCTGAACTACGGGGACGCTGGCCGCCGACGTGGTGATTATTTTATTGCAGTTACGCCGCACCCAGTTGACGGTGTGATGAAAGCGTTCACGTTCGTAGTGTTGCCCGCCAAATAGTTTGATTTCTTTTTGTCCTAGGATGCCTTCCTCGACGATGTTGTTCATGTCGCCGACCTGGTCCTGCAACGTCAGGTTGAGGTGGCGCAGGCGTTTGGCGATGGTTTTGACCACCAATGCAATGACCGGGGCGATGGCGAAAAACAACAAAGCTAGCTTCCAATCGGTATAAAACATGAAAGCGAGTAACCCGATTACAGTCACGCTATCGCGTACTACAACCACTAATGCACCGGTTGTGGCTTCATGTACCTGGGTGACGTCGTAGCTAAACTTAGACAGCAGGCCACCTGAGCTGCGCTGATCCAGAAAGCTGTTGGGGGCGGCCATCAGTTTGTTGAACATGGCCTCGCGCAAATCCATCACCACTTTGTGGCCAACCCAAGCCATAGCGGTGGTGCTGACATATTGGGCCAGGCCGCGCACGAAAAACAGGCCCATCAGCATGAGCGAATAAAACAGGGCCGTGTCGGTGTTTTTTTCGACAAAGCTGCCATCCAGCAAGGGGCCGAGAATGGCGGGGATGGCCGGTTCGGAAATACCGATAATGATGGTTGCAAAAATAGATACGCCGAAGGTCTTCCAGTAGGGACGTACATGTTGCAGCAGGCGTTTGTATAGGCCCTTTGAGTGTTGTGGCATCGGTTCTCGTGTCTAGAGCCTTGCAGTAAGGCCGGATCGCTGGTTGTGAAGCCCGCTATCCTAACATAGCGCCGTCCCGTGGGCGATGAATAGGCGTTTGATTCGTGGTATTATTTCGCGCTTTCAACGGACGCTTTGGGCCCGCAGGGACAATGAAAATCCATATTCCGAATTTTGACAGCGCCCGCGTACTGGTGGTCGGCGACCTGATGCTGGACCGCTACTGGTACGGCAATACCTCGCGTATCTCGCCTGAGGCCCCCGTGCCGGTGGTGCATGTGGGCGAATCCGAGGAGCGTCCCGGCGGCGCCGGTAACGTGGCCTTGAATATCGCTGCCTTAGGTGGTCATGCCGATGTGCTGGGCCTAACCGGCGACGACGAGGCGGCGCAGGCGCTTGGCCATCGGCTTGAGGGAGCGGGCGTAGCGTGCCATTTCGAAAAGGTGCCTGGCCAGCCTACGGTCACCAAACTGCGTGTCATCAGCCGCCACCAACAATTGATCCGTCTCGATTTTGAAGATGCCTTCCATAATGTGGACAGCTCGGTACTGCAAACACGTTTTGAAGCCCTGCTGCCCGAGGCCGATGCCGTAGTGCTGTCCGATTACGGCAAGGGCACGCTGAGCGCGGTACCGGATTTGATTGCCGCCGCACGCCAGGCCGGCAAGCCGGTGTTGGTCGACCCCAAAGGGCAGGACTATTCTATTTATCGTGGCGCCAGCCTGATCACGCCCAATCTGTCTGAGTTTGAAGCGGTGGTAGGGCGTTGCAAAACCGATGACGAGCTGGTGGCCAAGGGCGAGGCCCTGCGTGAACAGCTACAGCTGGATGCATTGCTGGTGACGCGCAGCGAAAAGGGCATGACTCTGATTCGAAAAGATGTACCGGTGTTGCACCTGCCCACCCGGGCGCAGGAGGTGTTTGACGTCACCGGCGCGGGCGATACGGTGATCTCGGCCTTGGCCGCGGCGTTGGCCGCCGGGCTGGATCTGGCCGAAGCGACGGCAATGGCTAATCTAGCCGCCGGTGTGGTGGTGGGTAAACTGGGTACCGCCAGTGTTACCGTGCCGGAGTTGCGCAAGGCCATTCGCGAGCATGCCGAGATCGAGAGCGGTGAAGTAGATGAGGACCAGCTGGCCGCCTTGGTCAAGGATGCTCAGGCCCATGGCGAAAAGGTGGTGATGACCAATGGCTGTTTCGACATCCTGCACGCCGGCCATGTCACCTATCTGGAACAGGCGCGCCGTCTGGGTGATCGCCTGATCGTGGCGGTCAACAGTGACGCCTCGGTGAAACAGCTTAAGGGTGAGACGCGGCCGGTGAATGCCCTGGCGCAGCGCATGGCTGTATTGGCGGCACTGGGCAGCGTCGACTGGGTGGTGCCTTTTGCTGAAGAAACACCTGAACGTCTGATCTGCAAAGTAGTGCCGGATGTGTTGGTCAAGGGCGGTGACTACAAGCCCGAAGAGATCGCCGGGGGTGATTGTGTCACCGACGCGGGCGGTCAGGTGATTGTATTGGGTTATGTAGACGGTTGTTCTACCACGAATATCATCGATGTGATTCGTGGTAATTAAGGATCGATTGAGGACAAACAAATGATCGTAGTGACAGGTGGCGCCGGCTTTATCGGCAGCAATATCGTTAAGGGCCTGAATGCGTTAGGGCGCAACGACATCCTGGTGGTGGATGATCTCAAGGACGGCACCAAATTCAAAAACATCGCCGACTGTCATATCGCCGATTACATGGATAAGGATGACTTCCTGGCCAAGATCGAAGCTGGGGCTGACTTTGCCGAGCCAATCGAGGTGATCTTTCACGAAGGTGCCTGTTCTGCCACCACCGAGTGGGACGGTCACTACATGATGAAGATCAATTACGAATACTCCAAGGCGCTGCTGCACTTCTGCCTTGAGCGCGGCATTCAGTATCTGTATGCCTCGTCGGCCTCTGTGTATGGCGATGGGCCCGTATTCAAGGAATCGCCCGAGCATGAAGAGCCGTTGAATGTGTATGGCTACTCCAAATTTCAGTTCGATCAATATGTGCGTCGCCTGTTGCCTGAGACTCAGAGTCAGGTGGTGGGTTTCCGTTACTTCAATGTCTATGGTCCGCGTGAGCAGCACAAGGGCAGTATGGCCAGTGTCGCCTTCCATCTGAACAATCAGTTTCATGACACCGGCAAGGTACGTTTGTTCGAAGGCTGTGACGGCTATGGCAATGGTGAGCAGCGTCGCGATTTTATCTATGTCGGCGACGTGGTGGCGGTGAATCTGTGGTTCTGGCAGAACCAGGACAAGTCCGGCATCTTCAATCTAGGCACCGGCCGCAGTCAGAGTTTTAATGATGTCGCCAATGCCGTGCTGGCCTATCACGGCAAGGGCACGCTGGAATACATTCCCTTTCCCGATCATCTAAAGGGCCGTTATCAGAGTTTTACCGAGGCGGACATGGTTGCCTTGCGTGCGGCCGGTTACGATGCCCCGTTCAAGACGGTTGAAGAAGGTGTGAGCGAATATATGCGCTGGCTCAACGAAGGTATGTGACTCGGTGTTGACTGGCAGGGCCGGGGGCGGCCTGGAAATGGCGGGCAGGGTCTGATGCAAAAGACTCTCATTGCCGGCCCAGCCTGGGTTGGTGACATGGTGATGGCGCAGAGTCTGTATAAGACTTTACGCCTGCGTAATTCCAATGTGGTGATTGATGTATTGGCACCAGCCTGGTCGGGGCCAATTTTGAAGCGCATGCCCGAGGTGCGGCGTCATATCGAGATGCCCATCGGGCATGGCGAGTTTGGTCTGATGGCACGCTATCGGCTTGGCAAGCGGTTGCGTCTCGAGGCCTATGATCAGGCCATCATCATTCCCCGTTCCTGGAAGGCAGCGCTGACACCGTTTTTTGCCGGGATTCCGAAACGTAGCGGCTACAAGGGCGAGATGCGTTACGGTTTGATCAACGACATACGCCCGTTGGACAAGTCGGTGCTGACACAAACGGTGCAGCGTTATGTCGCGCTCGGCCTTGAGCCCGATGCTGGCCTACCTCCGCAACAGATCCCCCTGCCTGAATTAGCGATTGATGCACAAAATCAACAACGCCTATTGGCGGAGTTTGACTTGAATCTGGGCAAGCCAGTAGTGGCATTCATGCCGGCGGCGGAATACGGCCCGGCCAAGCGTTGGCCGCCGGAATATTTCGCCGAGCTGGCCCAAAAACTATTAGCGAATGGCAAGCAGGTGTGGTTATTTGGATCGGCCAAGGATCAACCAATCTGCCAGCAGATTATGACTGTAGCCGGCCAGGGCGTGGTCGATCTGTCGGGTAAGACAAAATTAGAAGACGCTGTGGATCTGATTGCGCTAACGGAACAGGTGGTGACTAATGACTCAGGTCTGATGCATATCGCCGCGGCGACGGGCAGAAAGATTGTCGCCATTTATGGTTCTTCATCGCCCGCGTATACCCCGCCACTGACTGATAAGGCCAAGGTGGTGTATCTGGGGTTGGAGTGCAGCCCGTGTTTTGAACGTGTATGTCCGCTGGGGCATACTCGTTGTTTACGGGGTATCGGTGTCGAAGAGGTGTTTGGGTTGTGTCAGCGGTGATGTCTGAGAGAGATTTGATGCCAACGATGGCACGATGCAAAGAATGGCTGATTTATAGCCTGGTTTTTTTGTTCCCTATCGCGGGCGTCAGCGTTCGTCATTGGTTTAGTAGTATATTTGTCATTTTGGTATTGATCTCGTTGTGGGATCTTGTCAGAAAATGGGGTAAACGGCCGGCTCTTTTTCAAGAAGAAAAAATCTGGTTGTGGTTGTGTGCAGCATTTTTTCTCTCATTCCTTATCTCTTCCTTTTTGAATGGCTGGGGCCATCTGCAAAATCGGGCCCTGGGTGTAGATGTACGCTATTTGTTGGTTGTGCCCCTGTTTTTGATGTTGCGTCAGTACCCTGCTGCTTGGCACTTTTTACTTGCCGGGCTTATGTTTTCAGCGCCGATTCTGGCGGCGCAGGCTTATTATGATGTAGAAGTTTTGCATTTGGCGAGAGCGCAAGGGCCTTACAGCCCTAATCTGTTAGGGCCTGTGGCGGCGTTGGTGGTCGTCTGGTTGCTTTCGAGTTGGACTAAACAAGGGCGGTTACGGTGGCTGTTGCCTGTGTTGGTCATTGCGGGATTGTGGGCAGTGGCAATGTCGGGTTCTCGTGGCGCCTATCTGGGGCTTTTGACGATGTTGTTGGTTTGGTGTGGCTTATGTGTCAAGGGCTGGTGGCGCGTTCCGGTTTTGTTGTTAATCATCGCTATTCCCGTGGCTACCTATCAAGCGGTGCCGTCGGTAAAACATCGTGTTGATGGTGCTGTTTCAGAAACGGGCGTTTATTTTGAAAAGCTTATGCAGGGCGAGCATAAAGTGGATGGTGCGATAAATGTTCGTTTTGAAATGTGGCGTGCTGGCTGGATGGTTTTTAAGGATGCCCCGTTTTTTGGTGTTGGTCCCAGTAATTATACTGAGGCAGTACAAAAATATGTTGGTAAGGATGGTTTGCCAGCAGCGGTGGCGCATCATGGCCAAGCGCATAATGCCTATGTTGATATATTGATGTCTCGGGGGATCGTGGGTTTTGTTATTTTTTTGGCGATGTTGTTTTATCCGCTTTATTGTTTTCTGAAACCACGTAGTCAGTTGCCCACAACAGCCATTTTTGGGATTGTCCAGATTGTTGGGTTTTCTGTTTTTTCAATTACTGATGCATCCACCTTCGATAAGGGCAATTTCGCCTCAATATATTTGTTGTGTATGACTGTCTTTTTGTCTCGCCATTTGGCCGAAGCGAAAAAAGGATCTATCTAGATGCCACGCTTATCGGTCGTATTGATCGCAAAAAACGAAGCGCCGGTGATACACGCCTGTCTCGAACGGCTCGACTGGGCCGATGAGATTGTGGTGCTGGATGGTGGCAGCACGGATGAAACGGTCGAAATCGCATGCAAGTACACAGATAAGGTATTCATTGAAGCTGACTGGCAAGGCTACGGTGTTCAACGCCAGCGGGCCCAGGCACACGCGACGGGTGACTGGATTCTGATGATCGATGCCGATGAACATGTCTCGGCAGATTTGAAACAGAATATTCTCAATGTTGTGAAACGTGACGATCGCAACACGGCCTGGTCTATGGCTATCCTGCCCTGGTGTTTTGGCCGTTTTCTGCGTCATGGCGGTTGGTATCCGGCCTACAAGGTCAGGCTATATGCCAAAGATAAGGCGGGCTATGGCGATCAGCGCGTGCATGAAAAGCTGGACTTTGTGCCAGGAGTGGAGATCAAACGCCTAAAGGGTGATCTGCTGCATTACACCTATCGAGATCTCGAGCACTATTTAACTAAGTCGGCACGTTATGCCGCAGAGTGGGCCGAGCAACGCCAGCAGCGTGGTAAGCAGGCATCACTCACGCAAGGCATGTTGCACGGTTTCGGTTGTTTTGTACGGATGTATTTTGTTAAGGCCGGTTTTCTCGATGGTAAGCAAGGGTTTTTAATGGCGCTGCTGTCTGCCCATTCCACCTTTGTTAAATACGCCGACCTGTGGACGCGTAAGCAGCCCGCCTCGTCAGTCGAGTAAGAACTTGCGGCTGATCTGCTGGGCCACGTCGGTGATGTCGATGCTGGCCATGTCTTCCTGTTCGGCCCCTTGCGGGGGTGAAAAGGCCAAGCGCTTTGCTTCGCTGTTGGTGGTCTGCCAGCGCAGTGCTGTGGCCGAGCGGCGGCGCGGGTAAAAGGCGGCGGTATTGCAGTTCAGCGCACCGGCGATATGCAGCGGCCCGGTTGAGCCGCTGATAAACAAATCGGCAAAGGCGATGTGTTGGGCAAAACGTTCAAGCCCCTCGGTGGAGTGATACAGCGTGTGGTCTGTGTCGCCGAGCTTGTCCGCAACCACCCGAGCCTGATCGATTTCGCCCGGCCCGGCGCTGACCACGATGTGGTGTCCATGTGTGGATGTCAGTGATCGGCCCAGTTGGGCGTATTGTTCCTGACTCAGGTTATTGGCCGAACCACCACTGCCGGGGTGAATGAAGGCTAAGCTTTGTTGTGAATTGATTCCATGCTTGCGACAGAATTCATCCCGAACCCCTGCAAGCAAAGTCTTATCAAATTCAAGAAAGGGCGGCGGCGGTTGCGCGATCTCTTGCACACCTGCATCCTGCAGATAACGAATACTCAAATCTTGGTTATAGGCGTACTCAGGTTTTTCCGAGCGCGAACGGCGTTGTTTGAGACGGCTATGATAGAATAACTGCGCAATTTTGGTGGCCGGCGCCAGGCGATAGGGAATGCTAGTCAGCAACAGAATCCAACCGATGCGCGTGGTGGAGAACAGGGTGATGGCGGCATCGTATTGTTGCTGGCGCAGTTGCCTGGCAAAGGCAAACTGTTGTGACAGTTTTGCATCTGCGCCTGGGTCGAGTATCACCTGATCAATGCTAGGGCAAAGTCGGGCCATGTCGGCAGTGTAGGGATTAACCAGGGTGTGAATCTCGCAATCTGGCAGGGATTGTTTGAGTGTGGCCAGGGCCGGCCAGGCCAGCATGAAGTCGCCCAGTTTGTCGTTGCGGACAACAAGAATTTTTTTGCGCTGTGTGCTCATTGGCTGCCGATTATACGCTGCTGGTGAACGTTGGCCCAGCAGGCTGTTGAAAAGCATTATGAACGCAGCAAAGTCTAAGAAGAAATCGGCGAAAAGGCACAGTTTTGACGAAGTATAAACATTTTGAGCCGATTTTTAACAACGAATTTGCAAGCGCAATAGTTTTTCAACAGCCTGCTTGTTAACTGGATAGAGAATAATATGGAGCTTTGGTTTAAGAGCGGTGGTTGGGCCAATAACAAGGCTGCGGATATTGCCCGTCAGATTTCTCCAGAAAAGGTGAAAAAAGTTACAGTGATTCGCCATGCCGCCGTCGGTGACATGGTGTTGACGCGTCCCTTCCTGATCGAGTTGCGCCGCTTTTTTCCCAATGCCGAAATCACTTTGAGTGTGAGCAGTAACTACACTCGCGCTGCGCCACTGGACCTGGTCGATCATGTCCATGAGGTCTACGGCAATGATCGGCGTGATGTGTCACTCAAACAACAGATCGCCAAGGCCAAGGAGCTTGGAGAACAAGATCTGTTGTTTGATCTCGCGGCAACATCACGCTCGTTTTGGCTGTGTAAGCTGACCAAGGCCAAATTAAAACTTGGCTTTCCTTATCACGCCATCCAGCGGCCGTTGTTTTACGATGTTACTGTGCCGCGTTCCGATCTGCGTTTTGAAGCAGAGAACATGCTTGAAATGCTGAATGTGCTCGGACATGCGCACGAATATCCTTTGCGTTTTGACATGCCGGTAACTCCCGCCAAGCGTGATAAACCCTATACCGTCTATTTTCCCAGTGCGTCAACTATGGAAAAGTGTTGGCCTCATGCCTGCTTTGCCGAGCTGGTGGGCAGGATGGCTGATCAATACCCCGAGCACGAGCACATCGTGTTGGAAGGTATTGCCGAGTGGGAAAAGATCGACGACATTATGGCGGCCGTGTCTGACAAGGCGAATGTCACTGGCCTGAATCTGGATGATTTTGATGAGACGGTTTCGCTGATCAAAGGGGCGAGCCTGTTGGTGGGGAATTGTACTGGCATTCGTAACATCGCCATCGCTTGCGAGACACCCACGGTGGGTATCTTTTTTGTTACGCCGGTATTTCGTTACTGGCCCCGCTATGGTGGTCATGAAGCGGCCTTCATGCCAGATGCGAGTGTGCCTGATGTCGATCAGGTATTTGGCTTGGCCTGCAAGGTGTTGGGATAAGCGTTGTCTCGATGAAGATTCTGCATCTACTTTCTCAAACCCATCTCACCGGTCCAGAGGTCTATGCTGCGGCCTTGTGTCGCAGGCAGATGGCCGATGGCCATGAGTGTACTATTGTGTCGGATACCATATCGGTGGAGACTGAGGCCACCTACATCCCAATGGAAATACATAATCGTTCGCTGCGAAATCGCATTAGAAATATCTTTTTGCTAGTCACGCTATGCCATCAACAACAAATTGATTTAATCCATGCTCATTCACGCGCCGCTAGTTGGGTTGCCAATGTGGTGGCTAGGTTGATGAATATTGCTTACGTCTCGACAATTCATGGTCGGCAGAGCAAGCGTGCCGCCAAACGTAAAGTCAGTGTGTATGGTCGCCATATCATTGTGGTGTGCGAACACTTGAAAGCGCATGTAGAACGCGATTTAAAAATCACGAATGCCGATGTCAGGGTGATCCGCAATGGTTTTGACTAGGGTAGCCTGGATTGGGCGCTTAACCGGGCCGAAGGGTGATATCGCCGAAAAAATCATTTCACAGGTCGCGCCTGTATTTTCTGAAGTGCAGTTTACTATCGTGGGTGGGCCAATTAGCGATGAGTATCAATCTAAGCTGGGTGACAATGTCACGCTGACCGGTTTTGTCAAAGACGTAAACGAAATCTTTAAACAAAACGATTTGGTTATTGGAGCTGGTCGTGTGCCGGTAGAAGCGATGCGATTTGGGCTGCCAGTCATTGCTGTAGGTGAAAATCGTTATGTTGGTCCGGTGAATGAAGAAACGATAGCCATTGCCAAAGCGACCAACTTTGGCGATTGTGATCGGCTGACTGCTTGGGACGTGCAACAGTTAATAGATGACCTGAGCGCAATTGTTTCGGGCGAGACTATATTTCCTCTCGAACAATATGCTGAGTTTGTTGATGATTATCGCCTCGATCATGTCTATCCTCAGGTGATGGATGTCTATCGGCAGGCGTGTATAGATGCGGCATTACGCCGATTTAGAGAGATTCCGGTATTAACCTATCACCGGGTTTTACAACAAGCACCTCAAGGGTCTAAGTTTAATGTTTATGTTGCTGCTGCTGAGTTGGATCAGCAGATTGCCAATCTTAAACAACGTGGTTTCGAATTCGTCACCTTCAAAGATATTGCCGATGGCGCCAGACCAAAAAAGCCGGTGATCCTCACCTTTGATGATGGTTATGAAGATAATTATTTAAATCTATTGCCCTTGTTGAAAAAGCATCAGGCCAAGACGGTGGTGTATGCGTTGGCTGATCGTTCGCTGATAAATAATCATTGGGACATGGCCAAGGGCGAACCGGAGGCGGCTTTAATGAGTGATGCGCAATTGCTTGAGTGTCATCAAAGTGGTCTGGTCGAGATCGGCTCTCATGGATTGCGTCACCAACACTTGCCAGAGTTAACTGACGATGAAGCAAGGCAAGAAATTACAGATTCAAAACAGGTGCTCGAAACGCTGCTGGGTGATGAGGTGGTCTCGTTCGCCTATCCTTATGGTGATTATGAAGATCGTGAAGCTGAACTGGTGCGTGAGGCGGGATACTGTTTTGGTGTAGCGACGGTGAGTGGGCCGATCAAAATGACGGATGACCTGATGCGTGTCAGGCGTATCACCATGTTTCCGAATACCAGCAAAAGCAAATTCTGGAAAAAAACGTCGGGCTGGTATCTGCGTTATTGTAAATTGAAGAAAAAAGACTTTTAGTTTTTTTGCTGAGGTCAATGCCATGATAGTAGGAGAGTCGGTCTTATGAAATTGCATCATAAAATAGCCAAGATTTTTGGTTATGACTGCATCAAAATAAAGAAAAATCATTTAACCCTCGAGTCGCATCTTGCGAATATTTTGAGCGGGTCCGGTATTGATCTGGTTTTAGATGTGGGTGGCAATGAAGGTCAGTTTGGCTCCATGCTGCGCGAGATTGGTTACTCCGGTCGGATAATCTCTTTTGAGCCGGTCTCGCATGTGTATGAGCAATTGAAAGTGGTTGCGGCCGATGATGTGAATTGGGATGTGGTTAATATTGCCTTGGGGGCAGAAAATGAAGAAATGGAGATTAATGTCACAGCCTCCTCTGATTTTTCATCGTTTATGTCCGCCAGTGATTATGGGGCTGAAAAATATTCGGGTAGCGCTGCCGTTCTGCGCAAAGAAAAAGTCGCTGTGCGAAAACTTGATGATGTGATTTCGGATTATGTGCCAGATCTTGACGCTGTAAAAACACATCTAAAGCTGGATGCTCAAGGGTTCGAGCCATCGGTGGTGAAGGGAGGGACGACAGTTTTGTCTCACGCCTTGACGCTTCAGGCTGAGATGGCCGTGCAAAAGATTTATCAAGACATGCCAGATTATATGCAGTCATTGCAATTGTATCGTGACAAGGGATTTGAGGTCACAGGCATGTATCCCGTCTCCCGAGATAGGGAGACGCAGATATTGATTGAGTTTGATTGCGTAATGAAAAAAATCGGTCGCAAAGATTGAGGTAATTGCAGTGCAGGAATCTAAGCGTCCAAAAGCCTCTGTTATTGTGCCCGTGTATAAAGATGTGGCTGCTTTGAATGCAATTGTGTCTGGTTTGTTGCGGCAGACAGAGTCTGATTTTGAATTAATTATTGCCGAAGATGATGAAAGTGAAGAAGTCGCTGAGTATGTAAAGCGAATAAAAACGCGCTTTAATTGTCTTCAGCATCTATCTCAAAAAGATCTGGGTTTCAGAAAAACAGTTGCTGTAAACAGAGCGGTTGTGAATGCCCGGAGTGAGTATTTAATTTTTCTGGATGGTGATTGCATACCCTATAAGAACTTTGTCCGTGCCCATTTTAACAATGCAGAGAAAAACCGAATCTGTACCGGCCGTCGAGTTGATTTAGGTCCGGTCGCAAGCCGCTGGGTAAAACAAAAGCCTGGCTTGATGTCTATGCTGGAAAATCCGTTTTTCTATCTCTTGATGTCTATTCCACTGCATATTGATGGGATTCGCTCTTATGAGGTTGGTTTGCCATTAAGGCTGTTTCATTGGTTGGCCAAACGACGGCACTTGGGTTTAATGGGGTGTAATTTTTCCTGCTATAAAAACGATATGATCAAAATTAATGGTTATGATGAAGACTTCGTTGGTTCGGGTGGTGAAGATGATGATTTGGAATGGCGCTTCAGAGGCCTGGGCATTGTGGCAAAAAATATCAAATTCTTGGCACCAGTATATCATCTACGTTCTTCCAGTCGACGTGGAAGTACATCGGAAAACTATGAGTTGTTGACCGCAAGAAGAACAGAAAATTTACAGTTTGTATGTAAAAATGGCCTGGATAAATATTTAGCAAAGAGAGTAGATAATGACTGCTAGGGACTGTGTAGTGTGCCAAACCAATGCTCATGCTGCATCATATTGTCAGATTGATGATTATGATTATCTGCGTTGCAATCAATGTGGTTTGGTGTATGTCGATCAACTGGAAAAGACTGAGAACATCTACAAAGCTTACAGTGGTGGCGGTCTGAAATCCTTGCGTCGACGCCTGATGGCGCCATTTCGTAAATTCCACCAGGACCGCAGTTTTGATTATTCCGTTAAGCGGGCGCAAGGGATCTTCTCGTTTGCCGCCAGTCAGACGGAGCAAGTGGGTAAATATCTCGATATCGGTTGCAACAAGTGTTATTTGCTCGCGCAAGGATTAGAAAAGGGCTGGGATGTCTATGGCTGTGAACTGGTGCCTGAGTTAACCGCGCCATTTCTCAATACCCATAAGCAGTGCCGCGGCCATGTGCACCAGGGCCGTTTCATGGATATGCGGCCTCAGTTTGACAACGATACCTTTGACCTGATTACCGCGATTGATGTGATCGAGCATTTCGAAGACGTGATCACCGATCTGAATGGTGTGCTTGAGATACTCAAACCCGGCGGCGCCTTTGTGATTCAGACGCCGGATGTGTATTGCAGTCAGGCGAAACAGAATGGCTGTGAGTGGGGTGCGTTAAAACCACTGGAGCATCTGCATCTGTTTAATCTCGAAAATCTGACTACACTGGCCAAACGCATCGGCTTCAGCGAAGTCATTGGAGTGGATGAGGTGTTTGAAGAGGCTGACGGCAACTTTGTTGCTATCCTGCGCAAGTAATCAGCTTGCTAGGGCCTGATCCAGCTTGTCGATGACATCGGCGGGCGTGATTCGGTCCATTGTGCCTTCGTCTCGGACCCTGGTTCCCCAGGGTAATTCATCGATAGACGTTTGATGCTTGTCGGCAATCGCTTGCGGGTATTTGTTCACTACTAAATCAGTATCAAGATAGGGCCGGGCGCGGTCTGGATTTGTGCAGGCATACAGGCCAATCACCGGCGTACCAACGGCGGTGCCTAGATGGGCCGGGCCGGAATCAGGTGCGACAATCACATCTGCCTGTGCCAAAACAGCGAGCAGCTGTTTGATGCTGGTCTGGCCGATTAGGTTCAGCGGTTTGTGTTGGCTCAGCTCGTTAATCTTTTCGCCATATTCCATCTCAATTACGCTGGGACCACCGCATAACACCACCTGCATGTCATGTTGTTCAACCGCGTAATCCGCCACAGCGGCATAGCCCTCGGCGTTCCAGTTGCGATAACTCATGCTCGAGCAGGGGCTGATCACCAATATCCTTTTATCCGTAGCCAAGGCTTGCTCAGCAAACGTGCGGGCCTCGGTAGGAATGGGAATGTTCCACTCCAGCACGTGTTCTTCTATGCCCAGTGCCTCGGTAAAACCAAAAAAACTATCGATGACATGCTGCTTCGGTTTGGCGGTGATCTTTTGATTGGTGAACAACCATTGTAGATCCTTGGCTCTTTCTTTATCAAAGCCGAGTCGGATTTTGGTTGGAATCAACCGGCTGGCCAGGCTGGCGCGGATGGACATCTGCATGTGCAGAAGTACATCGAAGCGACGGCCTCGCATCTGTTGGCGCAGCTTCTTGTAGGCAGCTAGCCCCTCTTTTTTATCAAAGATGATGAACTCGATATCAGGGATGTCGCACACCAGCTGATATTCGAGCTTGCCGATTACCCAGGTGATTTGAGAATCCGGCCACTGTTTTTGCAGTGTACGTACCACCGGCAGGGTATGGCTGATGTCTCCCAGCGCAGAGAGGCGCAAGATGCAGATCCGTTCAGGGGGTGATGAGAATGTGATGCTCATGATTCACGCTGCTGCTGAATCATTCAGAAATCAGTTCCACGCTCTGTTGCCACGGCGGCATGCATAGCTTGAAGGTGCTTTCCAGCTTCTCTGTCGACATCACTGAATAGGCGGGGCGCTTGGCCGGGGTGGGGTAGTCATCGGTGCCGATGGCTTTGAGTGTTTTCAGCTTTTGTTGTGCTTTGTTTGGATCCAGTTCGAGAAAGGCTTTGGCAAAACCGTGCCAGCTGGTCTCACCCTTGGATACAAGATTGTAAACGCCAGAGCAGTCACTAAAGCTTGGTGCAGCTCCGGCCAGTTGCTGGGCGATCAGTTGTGCCGTGGTCTCGGCAATGGTGCGGCTCCAGGTGGGGCAGCCGATTTGGTCAGAGACAATGCCCAGTTCTTCGCGTTCGTGGGCCAGGCGTAGAATGGTGTTGTAGAAATTGTTGCCATAACGACCATAGACCCAGCTGGTGCGCAAAATGAGATGTGGTACATCGGTGGCTTGGATGGCTTGTTCACCAGCGAGCTTAGTTTTGCCGTAAACGCCGATGGGCTTGGGCGTGTCTGCCTCCACATAAGGTGTAGTCTTGCTGCCGTCAAAGACATAATCGGTGGAGTAGTGAATCACCGCCGCGCCAATCTGTTTCGCTGCTTCGGCGATAATACCGGGGGCGGTGCCATTGATCTGCATTGCCAAGTCGACATCGCTTTCGGCCTGATCTACGGCGGTGTAGGCGGCGGCGTTGACGATGAAGTTTGGCTTGTACTTGTGAATCTGCTCGCGAATCTGATCTGCGTTGGTCAGATCCAGCTCGTTGCGGCCAAGGGCGATGACTTCACCCAGGGTGCTTAGGGTGCGCCTCAGTTCATGCCCGACTTGTCCATTGCGGCCGCTGACGAGGATTTTGGTCATCGTTGAGCTTAGGCTTCTTTGCGGGTGTAATCAGCGTAGGACTTCTCTTCGACCAGTTCTGAGCCAACTTTGACGTTGATCTCGCGCTTCACCGCGGCGCGTTGGTCATTGGTGAAATAGACTGAGCGGGCCAGCTCGATGAACTGTTCATCAAAAGCGCCTTCGGACTCCTTGTCGCGGATGTAGTCCTCTATTTCCCACAGCTTTTCGTTGATTTCTTTCAGTGCGGCAATCTCACTGGCGATGTCTTCCTTGGCGAAAGGTGATTCACTCCAGGTCTGGCGTAGGGTGTTCAGCTCTTTGTGGATGTTCTCCAGCTTGGCTGCATCCTTGATGCGCTCAGACTTGATTTCGAGAATGGTGATCTTGTCGAGGAACTCACCCACAGAAATTTCGGCACGTAGATTCATGGTTTCACCAGGCTTGTGTATTTAATGGATGTATAAGCGATAATAGGGCGCTATGTTACTGGATGAGGTCTGAAAAGGCCACTCCAGAGGGCTGGAGTCGAACCGCTTGAGTGGGAATAAATCTTTGAAAATTCTTGTCATACGCGTGGGGCGGGTGGGTGATATGTTGATGATCACACCGGCGGTAAGGGCCTTGCTGGATGCCTATCCCGAGGCCGAGTTTCACCTGCTCACCGGCGCCGACGGCCAGCGGGTGTTCAAGGATTTTTCCGAGCGCCTGACTACCTTTCTGTTGCATGACCGCAAGGCGCTGTTGGCCAAACCCAATCTCAATAAGCTGCTCAAGCAGGTAAAGGTCGAGGCTTATAATCACGCCTTCTGTTTTGAATTGAATCCCACCTTTGCACCGTTTTATCAGGCTGCACGCGATGGTGGTCATTGTGTCGATATGAGTCGGCCATATGAACATTACGCCCGCCGCTGTCTTGATGTGGTGGAGCAGGCAATTAAAAAACCTGTCGAAGATTATTGGCTCAATCTGCCGGTCACGCATGAGGCGCGTACAAAGGCCCGTGCCATTCTGGCCGAGGTCAAGATAACTGATGACACATTTGTCATCGGCCTACACCCGACCTACAGCGGCCTAAAGAAAATGGCCTGGCGCCGCAACATGGATACTGGCCGGCGCTGGCCGACCGAGTCTTTTGCCGAACTGGCCAAACAACTAGTGAGTTATGGCGAACAACATCAGCTGGATTTGCGCATCATCATGGACCTGATGCCGGAAGAGGCCGAGGTGGGTGAAGAGATTGTTCGGCTTAGCGGCGATAAGGTCACCATGCTGACGCCGCCGCTGGATTTTCAGCGTTACAAGGCGACGTTGGAAAGAATGAATATCTTTGTCACCACCGATACTGGGCCCATGCATATCGGTGGCGCAGTAGGTGCCAATTTGGTGGCCCTGTTTGGAGGCACCGACCCCGATGATAGTGGTGCCTATGTATCGCCTGAGCGTTATACCATCGTGCAGTCGTCGACGAAAAGGATTGACGATATCACGCCGCAGCAGGTTTTCGAAGCCTGCAAACGTTTTCTGCCATGAGTATCAAACCTGAGCAACGTAGCCACGCTAGTCAGCATGTGCTCTATGATGCTGCCTTGATCGACGCACCTGAGAATCAGTTTTTTGATCTCGACCACTGGCGTGAGTCTGATCATCTCGTCAGTGTTGCCCAAGGGCGCGCAGCCGCCTGTATTTTTCGCTTTCAGGATAAAGCGTTTGTGCTGCGTCATTATCGCCGCGGCGGTCTGATGGCCAAGCTGAGTGATGATCGCTACCAATGGTCAGGGCTGGAAAAGACACGCGCCTGGCGCGAGTGGCATTTGTTGGCTGAGATGTTTGAACAGGGTTTGCCGGTGCCACGGCCGGTGGCGGCGCGGGCGGTGCGCCATGGCCTGTTTTATAGCGCCGATCTGGTAACCTTGTGCCTGCCGGATGTTGAGCCCCTGGCAGATGTGTTGATGCAGTCAACACTAACAGACGAGCAATGGCAGGAAATCGGCAGAACTATCAAACGATTTCATGATGCGGGTGTGTATCATGCCGATCTTAATGTCCGAAATATCCTTTTGGATAAAGACGGCGAAGTGTTTGTCATTGATTTTGATAAAGGTGAAAAGCGCTCTGTTGATTCAGTCTGGCAGCAAGCTAATCTTGATCGTCTGTTACGTTCTTTGAATAAATTTAATAATAACGAAGCGCAGTTCTATTTTGATGAGCAGGCTTGGCAGAGCTTGTTGGCAGGGTATCAGGGCAGATAAGGCTCAAGCGCATCGACATAATGCTGCGCCACATCCGCTTTGCTTTTGATCACTTGCTGCGCCCGTTGTCCTATCGTCTCTATTTGTTTGGGTTGTGCTAGCAGTTCGGCCATTTTGTGAACCAGCGCTTCTGCATTATCGACTTCAACAGCCGCATTATTTTCAAGCAATAAATCACGTTCATCGGCAAAGTTATCCATGTGCGGACCAAACAGCGCCACCTTGCCTAAGCGCGCCACTTCGATGACGTTCTGACCGCCGCGGCGGATGAGCGAACCACCCATGCAGACCAGTTCAGCGCCGGCGATAAAGGATTGTAATTCGCCGAAGGTGTCGGCCAGATAAATTTGTATATCACCAGTCACTTCATCGTTGTCACTACGCACCACCAGTTTTGCAGTCAGCGGCCGTAGCTGTTGCAGGATTGCATCTTTGCGTTTGGGGTGGCGTGGCACGATCACAAGTAGGTGCGTTTGACTCAATGCCGAATTCAGCCAGGCGCAACTGATCTGCAGTTCTTCATTGCCGTGCGTCGAGGCGGCCACGACATAGGGACGGGGCAAGCTGATGGCTTCAATCGTTGTTTCGGTATCCGTGGCTGTGGCGAATTTGATGTTGTCGATGACCTGTACCTTGTCTACGGCAGTGCCCAGCTCAATAAACCGTTTGGCATCGGTGTCAGAGCGGGCCAGCACTTGATCGACGTTGTGCAAAGCCTTTTGATATACGGCGCGTATCCACGCTGGTTTGTTGGTGGTCTTTTTCGATAGGCGGCCATTGACGATCACCAGTGGAATATTATTCAGCTTGCAGTGGTAGAACAGTCGCGGCCAAATCTCGGTTTCCATGATTAGGGCGCAGCGCGGTTTTATCTGCTGGAAAAATGTGGCCACGGCTTTGTTGAAATCCAGCGGTAGGTAGACATGTTCGATCTCTGGGCCGAATTTTTTTTGCGCTGTTTCAGCGCCGGTGGGGGTGAAGGTAGATACGATGATGGGTAGGTCTGGATAGCGTTGGCGCAGTTCCAACACCAGTGCATAGGCAGCATTGACTTCGCCTACCGAAGCCATGTGAATCCACACCGGCCGGTCGTCACGCTTGGGCACGTCTTTGCCCAGCTTTTGCCGGGCCATGCGTTCGTCACCGGCCTGGCGTGCCAGCGCAATGCTGTGCCAGGCCAGCAGCGGTGACAAGGCTGTAAAAATAAACCGATAACACCAGTCCGGTTTAAGGGCGGTAGACATCGTCTTCACCTTCCGGCCGACTCTTGAAGCGGCGGTGTGCCCAAAGATATTGAGCCGGGGCTTTGCGCACTTCTGTTTCGATCAGCGAGTTAGTCAGTGTGGCGTCGGCCTGATCGTCAGCGGAAGGAAAATTCTCCAGCGCCGGTAACAAGGTGAGCTGATAGCCCGAGCCGTCTTCCAGGCGGCGCACGAAAAAAGGCACCACCGAGGCGCCGGTCATTTTGGCGATGCGTGAGGTGGAGGTCAACGTCGCCGCCGGGATACCGAAAAACGGCGCAAACACGGCATTGATGGTGCCGAAGTCTTGGTCCAGCGCATACCAGCAGGCGTGACCGGCCTTGAGTGTTTTGATCATGCTACGCACATCGCTGCGCTCGATGGCGCCGAGAAAACGGCGTTCGCGACCGTCCTTCATTACTGCTTCGAAGAGCGGATTGCGATGATATTTGTACATCACATAAAAAGGGGTGTGCTGGGCCAGCAGGCGGCCGCCGATCTCGAGGCAAGTGAAGTGGGCGCTGAACAGGATCACTCCCTTACCTAATTCTCGTGCCGCTTCCAGGTGTTCCAGCCCGTCCACATGGCAGAGAGATCGTAGTTTGTTTTCACTGCCCCACCAGCACAGGCCAGTTTCCAATAGAGAGATGCCGTTTGAGTGAAAGCTTTGTTTGACCAGCTCATGCCGTTTTGCTTCGTCAAGCTCAGGAAAGCAAAGGCGGAGGTTGGTTTCTGCAATGTGGCGGCGGCGTGGAATGGCCAGATACATCAGTTTGCCCAGCGCGGCCCCCAGCCTCAGTTGCCAGCGATAGGGCAGCATGATGGCTAGGCGCAGCAGACCAAAGCCAAGCCATAGCGGCCAGTAACCTGGCGCGAGAAACGCGCGGATGTTTACGCCGGGTTTTGTGGAATGGTTCAATGGGA
>CALZIQ010000037.1:0-2636 GCA_945787735.1 uncultured Chromatiaceae bacterium
GGGACCGGATTGGGATGTGGAGCGTTTGGATTTGTTGTTACATGAGCTCCAGTAGTTACTTTTCCGCACAACTTGGCAAAATTCTTAGCAGCAACAGGTGAGCAAAAAAGATGCGAATGAATGCAATATTTAAAAATCCCCCATTCACTATGTTGGCGAAGCTGCTTTATGAATATGGCCATTGATAGAAATCGTGTGATCCCCTGTTACGTTAGTGGTAAAGGCATGCATGCTACTGATGCAACCTGGCGTTTTAAAACCACGGTGATGGAGGTGTTGCAATCGAGTGGTTTGGGTTACGACACCCGATATGATTACTATCGAAAACAATTTCCGGATATGATCGCTGCAGAGTTTTCGCGCATGGTTTGTGATCCCATTGAGTATTACGACAAGGATTGGCCAGGCTGGCGGCTTGAAAATAAGAACAGGTTTGAAAATGAGGATGAGTTAGTCACGGCTTTTTTTCTTGAACGAGATCGTGTTTTTCAGTCAGATGCACGGGTTGCAATTTTCGGTTTCGATGAGGCTGGCTTTGGTTCGGGTGTAAATGTGATGCGTTTTGTTCATTCGGGTAAACCTGTGCTTGGTTTTTATAATCCCGATCGTTTCCATAAGGGACATAACATTCATAATGTTATCCAGTTGGCAATGGATTATCCTGATGTGGTTACGCTACGGCGCTATCGTGATGTTGACGAGATTTCTGCACATGTAGTGGCATGGCTTGGTGATTGGTCTTCTACAATTTAGGGGCACTCTGATTAATTCGTTTTCCGTCATTCCGGCGCATACCCAGAGGGCACAAGGGCCGGAATCTACTAAGGTATTGAATTAGAAGCACTGGATTCCGGGTCTACGCTACGCTTCGCCCGGAATGACGAATTAATCAGACACAATCGGTGTCCTTAGGTATTGTAGATATTAACTTTGTAAGCGCTTAGATTATCCGGATTGCTGAACCATTCTATTGTTTGGCTAAGTCCCCGGCGTAAGCCGTCAATGCCCGGATATTGTGGTGACCAGCCGAGCAGCTCTTTTGCTTTACTGTTGTCTGCCCAAAGGCGTTCAACTTCACTATTCTTTGGTCGTGTTCTGATTTCGTCACTTTCGATTTCTACCTCACTGTCCATCAGCTCGGCGATCAGTGCAACTGTGTCACCAACCGAGATCTCAAAATTGCTACCCAGGTTAATGAATTCGCCGATAGAGTTATCGGATTCTGCGGCGGCAATAAAACCATTGACCGTATCTGTGACGTAACTAAAGTCCCGGGTAGGTAACAACGATCCAAGTTTTATTACTTTTTGCCCGGCAGCAATTTGTGAAATCACGGTTGGAATGACGGCACGCGCTGATTGACGCGGGCCATAGGTGTTAAATGGTCTTAGGACGGAAACGGGTGTTCCAAAAGAATTGTAAAACGAATAAGCAATCTGGTCTGAACCAATTTTTGTAGCGGAATAAGGGGATTGGCCCTGCAGCGGGTGTTCCTCGGTGATTGGAACAAATCGCGCAGTGCCATAC
Organism: uncultured Chromatiaceae bacterium; assembly: GCA_945787735.1. Lineage (GTDB taxonomy): Bacteria > Pseudomonadota > Gammaproteobacteria > Tenderiales > Tenderiaceae > Tenderia. Next base: position 1,528 of record CALZIQ010000037.1, read on the forward strand.
ACTTCGCTAGTTGATGTTTGTATAAACTTTTCAACGCCTAACTCTCGAGCAGCCTGAACCAAATTGAGCGTGCCGCGAATATTGGTGTCTACATAACTATCAGGCGAGTGGTAAGAGTAGGGAATGCCAATCAGTGCCGCTAGATGAAAGACGACGGAACAGCCTTGCATGGCGGTTTTAACGCCGTGAGGGTCTCGGATATCACCACTGAATATCTCGATGGAATCTTTAACTTGTTGCGTCGTATGATCAAGCCAGCCCCACGAGTTAAACGAGTTGTAGTAGGTGAAGGCTCTGACTTTGCACCCTTGTTTAACCAGGGTCTCTGTCAGGTGGGAGCCGATAAAACCATCGGCACCCGTTACAAGTATGCGTTGTCCATTCAGCTTCATGTGGTTGCTGTTACCTCTTCAAGTAGAACACGGGCAGCATGATTTTTAGGGTCCTGTTCAAGAATATGACCGAACACCCACTGTGCCCCTTCGGTTACGCCAAGTTCACGATAAAATAGTCCCAGCTTCATCATGGTAGAAAGATCGTCAGGCACCAGGCTCAGGTATTCGGTAAATAAATCGAGTGCCTTGGTAGAGTCTCCCATAATTCTGGTCAGGTCGGCCAGTTTTGGCAGGTAAGCCGGTGAGATGGCGCGCAGACACTCAAGTGCGATTTTGGCACTGTCGAGATCGTGGTGCGATAGAGAAATATAGGTAAGCCGGATTAAGGCGCGTTCTTTGGCAGGGCCACTATCTACGTATTGGTAGCTACCAATGGCATCCATTTCCCGTTGTTCGAGTTCGGCCAGCAGGCCTTCTGCAAAATGTAGCAAGGGCAGCGCCGCGTCTTCCTTATGGTTTTTTAGTCCGCTTATGAGGCGGACAAGGCCATCATTGTCCTTGTTTTTGAAGAGGTCCATTGCCTTGCCGTCAACGCCGCGTAATTGCGAAAGGTCTTTGCAGTATTTTTTATGGATACTGTCTTTATTTTCGAGATTGTCTTCATGTTGATTCTTGAGCAGTTCCAGAGTTTCAAGCCATTCTTCTGCGACTGGGCCATGTCTGTTTTCAAAGCGTTCCCGCCAGATAAATGAGCGGCCGAGTTGTTTATCGTTG
>CALZIQ010000037.1:2672-25269 GCA_945787735.1 uncultured Chromatiaceae bacterium
CTGGGTCATCCTGCTCCTCTTCAATTCTATCGCTAGTCCTTAACTTGGCTTCCTTGACGAGTTCCAATAATTTATCTGAACCGGTTAAATAGGCGGAGTAGTACTGGCGGCCGGCCTCTTCGATTTCATGATCTTCCAGCTCATCGGTTTTTGATTGATGCACTCGAAAGGTTTTTATGAACTCCTTCATGCCAAATAATTTGGCCAAATCGGCGAAGTCTTTGTGCTTCCTGTTTATCTTTTTTTCGATCTTGTCCATCTTGATTTTGTATTTGAAACTTTGTTTTTTTCCTTTGCGGCCAAACAGACCATCGTTGCACTCCAGTGCCTCTTTGGCCAGTTTCTGCATGGACGTAAGATGTTCTTCAGCTTTGTTCAGTTCTTCAAGAACAACGTCGTAATGCTGTAGCCGTGAGTCACGATCGTCATGTGGAAATAATTCATTGATCAACTCATGGGCAGGCTGTGGTGGAGGTGTAAGCTCGATTCCACTAACCGGTAAGTAATCAACGCCTTTAACTACAGCAGCCCCGGCTGCGGGATTGATCATTTGGCAGTTGTATTCTTCAGCAGTTTTAGCTTGTTCTGCGAGTGTATCGATTGCGATGTAGAGCGAGGGCTCTGCTTCTGCGATCCAGCCGCCATTGGTTTTTACGGTGGGGAGCCCACTGCCTAGCCAAGGACCTGTGTCGTGTTCGTTACTGCCCTTGGCATGAGTGAAACCCTCGCGGCTATGACAGAGATCCAGGCCGGCAAGTATGATTCTGGAGAAGCCCATTTCAAAAGCGAGGGAAATGGCCGAGTTGGTTACAGTTGGTCCTGCTGTGATTATATTATCCTGATTGTATTCTGACTCCCAGGGAAAGCAATTATGTGTATAGCAGTGTCGGCCATGCCACTGGCTAGCAAGCAAGGGAGATACATGGTCGGTATGAACCAATAAAGTATTTTTCGAAAGCTTAAGTGCTTCTTTGCAGACATCAAAACCAATCGGGTATGGATCTACCGATACAATGATATCTGGATTGATTTCGGCCGCCATGAGTTGCCGCGCAATCCTGGAAACCGCGATGACTGTCAAAGAGTCCCGGTGCTCTTTGATCCAGGGCAGCAATTCTGACAGTGATGGACCACCACCAAGGATAGCGGTGGTCTGCCCCGAGAACTGGTTGCGCAGAAATTTAACGGGTGTTCTGTTTTCGGCCAGATTTTCAATTCTGGTTTGCTGAAAAACATAGGTCGAGAAGTGGGTGCTTAATTTCCATTGGAGGTCTTTAAATTTCTCTTCGATTTTGCGCCAGGTTTCTTGATAGGCGCAATAATAGCTATCGACCACAGCAAATGACCGGATTGCCTTGACTGCATCCATAAACATGTATTCAGATAAATTGTTCTCATTTGCAACTGCTTCCCAGTCGTCCGGTGCGCAGAGAATGATATTGTCATCATCCAGATCATCAAACTGATCCTTGATCAGCGCGATAACTTCAGGCAGCTCAACAAATATATAGCGGCTTCCTTTGGGAGTGCCATGCTTTTTGACATATTTTGGAAGCAGGCCGGAGTCTGTTCCACCTATCAGATATAAACTATCCTCTTCAAACAGTTTGTCCCCATAACTGGTGTGGTAGAGAGTAGCGGACCCCAATTTTGAAAACGTCGTTTTATTGACGGAGTAGAGGTAGCGATCGCCGAATGGATTTTCCATGAAAACACCGAATTCCGGCGCTGTATCAAACGAGTTATCGTTAGTAAGCTGATAATTTGTTGAAGAAAGTTCCAAAATGGCAGTCCTTTGATCTGTGATTTTATTAAATCAAGCAAAAAATATGCCTTATCAGTAACAAGCTTTCCGTATCAAGATGTTAGTACGTAGATTTTAGAAATAAATAAACATCAAAGCTCAAGTGTTATAAATCCAGAAAAACCCAATGCTTCTCTTAAGATGAATATGGTGAAGGTAAGCGAATTGATTACTAAGGGTTAAATTATCTAACCATTTGAGCAAATGAAAACCTGGCTCTCGTGACAGTCAGCGGAATGCAAAATAGGCCAGAAACCCCTTAAAGTTTTTATTTCATTCGCCGTTAACATTTTTGGTAGCGGTAAATGTTTCACATGTTGAAATATATCTGCTGAATATTAATAAGGTAATTCGGTATAGGACGGCTGTTTTATCTTTCAAGATTAAGAGGGCATAGTCATGCCTCAAGTCATTAATACCAATATCATGTCGCTGAATGCTCAGCGTAATCTCAATACATCGCAGATGTCGATGAAGCAGGCACTGACACGGTTGTCATCCGGCCTGCGCATCAACAGTGCCAAGGATGATGCTGCTGGCCTGGCAATTTCGGAGCGTTTTACAGCCCAGATTCGTGGTTTAAACCAGGCGTCGCGTAACGCTGCGGACGCGGTGTCACTGGCCCAAACTGGCGAAGGGGTGTTGGGTGAAATTACCACCAATCTCCAACGCATGCGTGAGCTCGCAGTTCAAGCACGTAATGCCACTAACAGTGATGCTGACAGAACTTCATTGGATGAAGAAGTTACTGCACTGAAGGCTGAAATTACCCGTATTGCTGAAACAAAATTCAATGGTACTGCAGTTGTTGGGGCAGGCGCCACCAGCTTTGTTTTCCAGGTGGGTGCCAATGCTGGAGACACTATTTCAGTCACCACATCAAATGTACTTAGCCTTAGCTATGCGGACAGCGCGCTGGACGCAACCACGACCGTGTCGGCGGCTTCTACAGCATCAAAGATGATTGCCGGTATCGATAATTTTCTCGACTCAGTTAATACCTTGCGTGGCAAACTTGGTGTGGTGCAAAATCGCTTTGAGTCTGTCATTCGCAATGCTCAAAACGTAATAGAGAATTTGTCGGCATCCCGCAGTCGTATCATGGATACCGATTTTGCTGCTGAAACCGCAGCACTGACACGCGCACAGATTATGCAGCAGTCCGGGATAGCGATGTTGTCGCAGGCTAATTCGGTGCCACAAAACGTACTCTCATTACTACAATAGGAATAAACAGGACAGCCGCGATGCTTGGTATGGCTAGCGGCTGAACTCAGGATGAGTTAGGCAAAAGGATACGCCGGGTTTGGTTGTAAAGATCATGTGATCTATCTTTCAGGCCGATAACATAACTGGTAGCGGTAAATGTTTCACTTTATGAAATATATCTGCTGAAAAAAAATAAGGGTGATTCAGTTTCGTATTCTGTTTCCCCTTCATAAATCGAGGGCGTAGTCATGCCTCAAGTTATTAATACCAATATTATGTCGCTGAATGCTCAGCGCAATTTGAATACATCGCAAATGGCGATGAAAAATGCACTCACGCGCTTGTCATCCGGCCTGCGCATCAATAGTGCCAAGGATGATGCCGCTGGTTTGGCGATATCTGAACGTTTTACTGCCCAGATTCGCGGTTTACACACGGCATCGCGTAATGCAGCGGATGCAGTGTCTTTGGCGCAAACCGCTGAAGGTGTTTTGGGCGAGATTACCACCAATCTGCAACGTATCCGTGAGCTGGCGGTTCAGGCAAGGAATGCCACTAACAGTACTGCTGACCGGGCATCATTGGATGAAGAGGTCACTGCTCTCAAGAGTGAGATAATTCGTGTTTCAGGGACGAAGTTCAATGGAACATCGATTGTTGGTGCAAGTGCACAGACATTTGTTTTCCAAGTCGGTGCTAATGCCGGGGATGTTATTTCAGTCACCACATCCAATGTGGTAAGTGTATCGGATGCGCAAAGTGTACTTTCTGCTGCTGCATCGGTAGGCTCGGCAGGGGCTGCTTCAGCGATGATTGCCGGTGTTGATGCGTATATGAATGCGGTGAACTCCATGAGAGGCAAGCTGGGTGTGATTCAAAACCGGTTTGAGTCGGTAATGCGTAACTCTACCAACGTAATAGAAAACCTGTCGGCATCCCGCAGTCGCATCATGGATACTGATTTTGCTGCTGAAACTGCCGCGCTGACACGGGCGCAGATTATGCAGCAGTCCGGTATCGCAATGCTATCGCAGGCTAATTCGGTACCACAGAACGTACTCTCATTACTGCAATAGGACTAAATCAGGATAGCCGCTTTGCCATGAGGCAAGCGGCTAAACTCAGGATGAGTTAGGTATATGGATGTGCCGGTCTTGGCTAAATAGATTCGACCGATCGGTTTGTTTAGTCGATAAGTATACTGGTAGCGGTGAATATCTCAGGTGATGAGATATATCTGCTAAAGATAGTTAGGGTGCCCCGGCTTTCGAGTGCGGTGAATCCCACATGAATTAGAGGGCGTAGTTATGCCTCAAGTTATTAATACCAATATCATGTCGCTGAATGCTCAGCGCAATCTGAATGCATCGCAATCTGCGATGAAAAATGCACTGACACGCTTGTCTTCCGGCCTGCGTATCAATAGTGCCAAGGATGATGCTGCCGGTTTGGCGATATCGGAGCGTTTTACTGCGCAGATTCGTGGTTTAAACCAGGCCTCCCGTAACGCGGCCGATGCGGTATCCCTGTCTCAAACTGGCGAGGGTGTTCTTGCTGAAATTACTACCAATCTGCAGCGTATCCGTGAGTTGGCAGTGCAGGCGCGTAATGCCACTAACAGTAGTGCTGACAGATCTTCATTGAATGAAGAGGTGACTGCACTGAAGGCAGAAATTAAGCGTGTGGCTGAGACTGAATTTAATGGCACGGCTATTTTGGGTGCTTCAGCTCAAAGTTTTACTTTTCAGGTAGGTGCCAATGCGGGTGACACGATTACCGTGTCAACATCGAATATATCAACATTAGCTGGGGCAGTAAGTTTAAGTAATGCTGCGGTTTCCGATGCAACCAGCGCATCAGCTATGATCGATGTGGTTGATAACTTCTTGAACTCAGTGAATAGCTCCAGAGGTAAGCTAGGTGTTGTTCAGAATCGATTTGAGTCGGTTATTCGTAATGCTCAGAACGTAACAGAGAATCTGTCGGCGTCCCGCAGTCGTATCATGGATACCGATTTTGCGGCTGAAACTGCAGCGCTGACACGGGCGCAGATTATGCAGCAGTCCGGTATCGCCATGTTGTCGCAGGCTAATTCGGTGCCGCAGAATGTACTCTCGTTACTGCAATAGGACTAAAAAAGACGGCCGTCTTGCCTTAAGGCGGGCGGCTGAACTCAGAATTAGTTAGGCAAAAGTATGTGTCGGGCTTGGCTGAAAGATTAAAGTTATCTCATATTCAAGCCGAAAACATAACTGGTAGCGGTAAATGTTTCACAAGATGAAATATATCCGCTGAAAATAGTTAAGGGTGCTCCAGTTTCGTAAACTGTTAAACCCTTCAGGAAAAGAGGGCGTAGTTATGCCTCAAGTCATAAATACCAATATCATGTCGCTGAATGCTCAGCGCAATCTGAACACATCGCAAATGGCGATGAAAAATGCACTAACACGATTATCATCCGGTCTGCGTATCAACAGCGCCAAAGATGATGCAGCCGGTTTGGCAATCTCCGAACGTTTTACCGCCCAGATTCGTGGTTTAAACCAGGCGTCGCGTAATGCGGCGGATGCGGTGTCACTGGCCCAAACAGGTGAAGGTGTGCTGGGTGAGATTACTACCAACCTGCAGCGCATCCGCGAACTGGCGGTCCAGGCACGTAATGCCACCAATAGTACAGCCGATAGATCTTCTCTGGATGAAGAGGTGCTGGCGCTGAAGGCTGAAATTGATCGTGTTGCAGAAACCAAGTTCAATGGAACCGCGATTGTTGGAAGTCAGGCAACAAGCTTTGTGTTTCAGGTAGGTGCCAATGCCGGGGACACAATCTCGGTGACCACTTCAAATGTGTTATCAATTGCAGGGCATGTAAGCCTGTCAACGCATACAGTGTCAACTGAAGCACAGGCATCTCAAATGATTGACTCTGTAGATAATTACATTAATTCAGTCAATGCCTTGCGCGGTAAGCTGGGTGTAGTGCAAAACCGGTTCGAGTCTGTCATTCGCAATGGTCAGAACGTGATAGAGAACCTGTCGGCATCTCGTAGTCGTATCATGGATACCGATTTTGCTGCTGAAACTGCCGCATTGACACGAGCACAGATAATGCAGCAGTCCGGTATCGCGATGTTATCGCAGGCTAATTCAGCGCCACAGAACGTGCTCTCATTGCTGCAATAGTCTGGATTTAGAGTGAACTAGGCAAATGGAATTGCCGGGCTTGGTTGAAGAAATTAAAGTGATCTACATTCAGGCCGATAGTAAAACTGGTAGCGGTAAATACTTCACTTGATGAAATATATCCGCTGAAAACAACCAAGGTGATTCAGTATTATTACGACTGTTGAACCTGACAGATTTGAGAGGGCTTGGTTATGCCTCAAGTTATAAATACCAACATTATGTCGCTGAATGCTCAGCGAAATCTGAACACATCGCAATCTGCGATGAAAAATGCACTCACACGCTTGTCATCCGGTCTGCGTATCAACAGCGCTAAGGATGATGCCGCTGGTTTGGCAATATCTGAACGTTTTACCGCCCAGATTCGTGGTTTAAACCAGGCGTCTCGTAACGCGGCAGATGCGGTCTCACTGGCTCAAACAGGTGAAGGTGTTCTCGCTGAGATTACTACTAACATGCAGCGTATCCGTGAGCTGGCTGTGCAGGCACGAAATGCCACCAATAGTAGTGCTGACCGTGCCTCATTGGATGAAGAGGTTACCGCGCTGAAGGACGAGATTGCCCGTATTGCGGAAACAAAATTTAATGGCACCGCTATTGTGGGGGGGTCTGCTCAAAGTTTTATTTTTCAGGTAGGTGCCAATGCCGGCGATACCATTACCACTTCTACTGAGAATGTGACCTCACTGAGTGGTGCGGGTAGTGTGATTGTCTCAACAGTCTCAATACATGAAGCCTCAGGCGCATCGCATATGATTACTGCGGTCGACCGTTATCTCAATTCTGTCAATACCTTACGTGGCAAGCTGGGTGTGGTTCAAAGCCGGTTTGAGTCTGTTATTCGCAATTCTACCAACGTAATTGAGAACCTGTCGGCATCTCGCAGTCGCATCATGGATACCGATTTTGCCGCAGAAACTGCAGCATTGACTCGATCGCAGATTATGCAGCAATCCGGCATCGCGATGTTGTCGCAGGCTAATTCGGTACCACAGAACGTACTCTCGTTACTTCAATAGGACTGACTATACAGGATAGCCGCCTTGTCAAAACTGGCGGGCGGCTAAACTTAGGAAGAGTTGGCTAAAAGGATTTGCCGGGCTTGGTAGCGGAGATTAAAGTGATCTTTCTTCTAAGCCGATAACAAAAGTGGTAGCGGTAAATATTTCACATAATGAAATATATCCGCTAAAGGCAAATCAGGGTGATTCAGCTTCGTAAACTGGTTCATCCTTAAGAAGTAGAGGATGTAGTTATGCCTCAAGTCATAAATACCAATATCATGTCGCTGAATGCTCAGCGCAATCTCAATACATCGCAAACTGCGATGAAAAATGCACTGCAGCGTTTGTCATCCGGTCTGCGTATCAATAGCGCCAAGGATGATGCCGCTGGTTTGGCAATATCTGAGCGTTTTACTGCCCAGATTCGTGGCTTAAGCCAGGCGTCGCGTAATGCGGCAGATGCGGTGTCTCTGGCCCAAACAGGTGAAGGTGTCTTAGGTGAGATCACCACCAACCTGCAGCGCATCCGTGAATTGGCAGTCCAAGCGCGTAATGCCACCAATAGTGATGCTGACCGTGCGTCATTGGATGAAGAGGTAACCGCACTCAAGAGCGAGATTACCCGCGTTGCAGGCACCAAATTTAATGGCACAGCCATTGTCGGTGCAGGTGCTGGCGATTTTGTCTTCCAAGTTGGAGCCAATGCCGGGGATACTATTTCGGTAACCACATCTAATGTTTTAACAGTATCCGGCTATGGCAGTGTTAATGGTGGTACGGTTTCAACAGCTGCCAATGCGTCGAACATGATCACAGATGTTGATACCTACATTAACTCGGTGAATAGTCTCAGAGGCAAGTTAGGTGTTGTGCAAAACCGGTTTGAGTCAGTTATTCGCAATGCCACCAATGTGTCTGAAAATCTGTCGGCATCCCGCAGTCGTATCATGGATACCGATTTTGCAGCTGAAACCGCATCACTGACACGGGCTCAGATTATGCAGCAGTCCGGTGTGGCGATGTTGTCACAGGCTAATTCGGTACCACAAAATGTTCTTTCCTTACTCCAATAGATTTAGCGTAAGGGAACTTAATCGCCCGGCTCAGAATGATCTGATGCCGGGTGGTCGTCTACCCGAGAGGTAATGGTTATGGGAAATGAAGTGACACTCAGTGCAAAGGTGCAGTACGCCACGCCCGTCGCTCATTCAAACGTGAATCAGCAAAAGGCTATTGCGGAAAAAGAGGTCAAGGAAGTTGAAGAATCTTCCAGGCAGGAGCTAACCGCGAGCGGCAAGGATGTGCCGCAAATTAATTCAAAAGCCAAGGAAGAAACTGATTCAAAAGTTGATCTTAATGAGGCGATAAAACAGATTCAGGAGCACGTGCAACATATCGAACGTGACCTGGATTTTAGGGTCGATGAGGAGAGTGGACGTACTGTTGTCTCAGTCATTGATACCAATACAGATGAAGTTGTTCGGCAGATTCCCTCAGAAGAAGTATTAGCAATTATCCACCATTTGCAAGACGGTGGTGGGTTGTTGATGAATACAGAGGCATAGTGCTGGCACAATTTTTGCCAATCATTTTGTAGATGTCGCGATGTGAATAATTGTAACAAGAGGTGATTTATGGCTTTATCAGCAGGTGGCATTGGCTCAGGGCTGGATGTTAACAATATAGTAAGCCAGTTAATGACACTCGAGCGCCGACCTCTTGATGCCCTCGAGGAGCATGAACGTGAACTCGAGAGTGAACTGAGTGCCTTTGGCCAGATCAAAAGCGCCCTGTCATCCTTCCAGTCAGCGATGAGTGGACTTTCCTCTTCAAGTAAATTCAAAGTTTTTTCTGCCACTTCATCAGATGAGTCTGTTTTTACCGCCACGTCCGGTACAAGTGCGGTTGCAGCCAATTATAATGTCAGAGTTGATTTACTAGCCCAAAACCACAAGCTTGCCGCGGCAGCATTTGCCGATACTGATACCACTACAGCAGGCACCGGTACGTTGACCCTATCGGTTGGTGGGAATTCTTTTGATGTGACAGTAGATGGTACCAATAATACCTTGGCCGGGTTGCGTGATGCGATTAATAATGATGAAAATAACACTGGTATCAGTGCCAGCATCGTGACAGATGTAACGGGTAACAGGCTTGTGTTCACATCCAATGACAGTGGCGCAGCCAATAATATTGTCATCACTGCCGCTGATGGTGACGGAAATCATACCGATAATGCCGGGATATCACAGTTTGTTTATGGTGCCGGAACTGATAATTTGACTCAGACTCAGATTGCGCAAGACGCCACAATTCTGGTAGATGGGCTGACAGTCAAAAGCGCCTCAAATACGGTCACCGGTGCAATTCAGGGGGTTACACTAAACTTAAAAAAAGTCACTAACCCAGCTGTCGAAACCCTCACCATCGCGCGTGATGACGATAAGATTAAAGAAAATGTTCAGGAATTTATTAGCGCATATAACTCGCTCAAGAGCACGATAAGCAAGTATGGCGGGAAAGAGGCGGAATTGCAGGGCGACAGTGGCTTGTTGAGCATCGAACGGCAGATCGCCAGTGTATTAAATACACCTGCATCTGGTCTTGACTATAGTTATTTGTCTGAGCTGGGCATAACCACCCAGGAAGGTGGTGATTTGGCCTTGGATTCCAGTGAGTTAGAAGAGGCGCTAAACTCTAACTTCGATGGTGTCGCTAACTTCTTTGCGGATGGCACAGAGGGATTTGCATTCCGGCTTGATGCGGTAGCTACCAGCCTGTTGGAAACAGATGGTTTGATTGATGGCCGCGAAGAAAGTATTAATAGTCGCATAAAAAGTGTGCAAGATCGCCAGGATAATTTTGAATTTCGACTGGAGTTGATTGAGCAACGTTATTTTAAACAGTTTTCGGCGTTGGATTCGCTAATAGTGGAGTTGAATAGTACGAGTGACTATCTGTCACAACAGTTGAAGAATTTGCCTGGTGCCAGGTCTGCTTAATAAATTTAACCAGGATAGTTAGGGAAAGTTATCTATGAATTATTCGTCGCATCTAGATTCAGCATTACAACAGTATAAAAAGGTAGGAACTCAAACAGGCGTTGAGTCAGCATCTCCGCACCGATTGATCCAGATGTTGATGGAAGGCGCACTGGAAAAAATCAATTTAGCCAAAGGCTACATGCAGCATGGCGATGTAGCCCTAAAAGGCAGCCATATCTCCTGGGCGATATCGATAATCGATGGGCTGCGCATGAGCCTGGATATAGAGGCCGGTGGGGAAATTGCGGAAAATCTTGATGCGCTTTATGACTATATGGTGCGTCGCCTTGTCGAAGCAAATCTGGATAATGATGTAGAAATTCTCAATGAGGTGAGTGGCCTTATACTTGAGATCAAAACGGCCTGGGATGCGGTGCCGGGTTTGCTGCAAGAACAAGGCTCAGCACAACCTGTGTAACAATAAGTTTTCCCCGGATGACATTTGCTAATAATAATCATACGCAATCAGAGCAACAGGTACTCAGCTCAGTTTCTGCTTTTGTTACAACAACAGAACGAATGTTTGAACTGGCTAAGGCAGATGAGTGGGACCAGATTATACATATGGAATCAGAGCGCAGGCCTCAATTAGAGGCTTTTTTTGTGTCTCTAAGTCCGGAAATACGAGATCAGTACAGCAATCAACTTAGGCATGCTATCGAACAATTGATTGCGCTTGATAAGCAGATTGTTTCACTTGGTGCAAAGTCGAAATCCGACGCAATAAAAGCATTTCAGCAGAGTCAGTCGGCTAGACAAGCGGCAACTGCGTATCAGCAAAATAGAAAGCTATAACATACTAGGAAATTAGCTTAGCCTAAGGCAGAATGGCTGAGTTCAAAAAGTCAGGATGACAATGTGACCGAAACGACCGAATTTGGTGGTTTGTTCTGCGAAGTTAATTGCCCCCTTGATTTGTCGCTCATTAAGGCAAGAGGCACTATCACTCCATCTGTTGATCTGGCCAACCAGAATTGCCTTAGCGTTATTTTAGGGTTGGATGAGGCGGTCCATGAGCATGCGGACGAGTCACTTGAGATAAGCCATGATCTCCAGCGTTTGGATTTCAAGGTCAATGTTATCCTCGAGCTGGTGGCTCAGCTAGTTTCCCAAAACATCGAATTACCCCCTTCAGCAGACCTTAAACTGGGCTCGCATGCGCTTCAATGGATTTCGAGTGAGTTGCCAGCGCAGCTAGGGCAGTTGCTTCAAGTCAAGCTTTATCTCGATAAGCGTTTTTCGTTTCCTCTCACATTGAGTGGACAGGTTGTTGATGTCAGGCAGGTGGGCAATTCTAACCAAGTCCAGCTTGAGCTCGATCCACAAACCGAGCAAACACAGGAACTGTTGGAAAAATATATATTTCGCTGTCATCGTCGTCACATTGCCAGGATAAAATCTGACAAAGATAATAATTAATTGAAACTTATATTGTTTTAGCGTTATTTTTTTGACATGATAAACATCTGATGCAGTTGTGGCTGTGGCATGTCTCAAATCAAAGTGGCACAGCCAGAATTAGTTTATAGCGTGACTGGAGAGAGTTATGCGTGAATCAGCAATATTGCTGATAGACGATAATCAAAACCGCCGAGAAGAATTGCAAGCGATTCTTGAGTTTATCGATCTGCGACATTTCTTTGTTTCTGATAGCACAACATGGAAAGATCTCCTGGGTCAGATAGAAGTGCCTATCCAGACTGTCATCCTTGGCGAGTTTGGTTCCAAAGAAGCGTTAGAGAATGCCGTTGAATTGGCTAAAAAGGCCAATCCAGATGCGGCATTTATTTTATTCCAGGAAGAACGGTCCAAAAACAACTATCCTGAAGAATTACAAGAGGAAGCAATTGCCTTCCTCGACCAACTACCCAAATACAAACAAATGGTTTCAGCACTGGAGAAGGCTAAGGTCTATCGTGCAACCCAGCTCACGCCGGCAGAGCGGCGTGGGTCCATTGAGCTATTTCGTAGTTTGGTCGGCAATAGCAACTCGATCAAGCAGGTACGAAAGCTGATTGAACAAGTCTCTGCGTCTGATGCCAATGTATTGATCCTGGGTGAGTCTGGCACGGGTAAAGAGGTGGTCGCACGTAATCTGCATTACTATTCTGGCCGACGGGAAAACCCCTTCGTGCCAATTAACTGCGGTGCTATCCCTGCGGATTTGCTTGAAAGTGAATTGTTTGGTCATGAAAAGGGGGCCTTTACTGGTGCTATCAGTACCCGGCAGGGTCGCTTTGAGCTGGCCGAAGGTGGCACGCTGTTTCTGGATGAAATCGGCGACATGAGTCTGCACATGCAGGTTAAGTTGCTCAGGGTGTTACAGGAGCGAACCTTTGAACGGGTGGGTAGCAATAAAAGTATTACCAGTGACGTCAGAATTGTGGCCGCCACTCACCGTAATCTGGAAAAAGCCATCAGTGATGGTAAATTTCGTGAAGATTTGTTCTACCGTTTAAATGTCTTCCCAATAGAGATGCCGCCTTTACGTGAACGGCTTGAAGATATTCCCTTGCTGGTACATGAGCTGATAGCGCGGCTTGAAAACGAAGGGCGTGGTTCGGTTCGCATTACACAGCCTGCCTTGCTTACCTTATGTCACTATGGCTGGCCTGGCAATGTACGTGAATTGGCTAATTTGATTGAACGCCTGGTAATCATGTACCCCACCGGTGTTGTCGAGTTGAATGATCTGCCCGTTAAATTTCAAACCAGCGAGGTAGGTGAAGTTGATTCGGCGCTCACAGAAATTGTCGAACAGCACGCATCACCGAGTGAACCTATCGAACTACGACGAGATAATGTGTTTAGACTGCCAAAAGAGGGCATTGATCTGAAAGATTATTTGTCTGACCTGGAACGCAGTTTCATTCAGCAGGCGCTTGATGAAGCGGGTGGTGTGGTAGCGCATGCTGCCAACCGCTTGAAGCTACGTCGGACCACCCTTGTTGAGAAAATGCGTAAGTACGGTCTGACACGCCATGAAGAAGCGTCGTAATTTTGACTTTGTATTTGAAATATTTTTTTAACTTATTGATTTGTAAGTAGACACTAAATCTGGCCCACTTTTTGCCTTTGTACTGCATTAGACAAGTTTGTGCAGTAAAGCAGAGCATATAGGCAAAAGAATGGCGCTTCAAAGTCCAGACCAGCTGAAACATCTAAAAACCGCCTTTCAGACATTCAATGATATGTCTGAACAGCTCATGTCATCGTATCACCTACTTGAAAATCAGGTTGAACGGCTAAATCAGGAGTTGGCAGCTGCACATGATGACAATCATGAGCAATTCGAGCGGAATAAATACCTAGCTAACCGTCTGGAACGATTGCTCGATGCTTTGCCTGGTGGTGTCGTGGTACTGAATGGCCGGGGCATTGTTCAGGAGACTAACCTGGCTGCGGTCGAACTGCTGGGTGAGCCACTGAAAGACATGGAGTGGCGCACAGTAATTCAGCGAGCTTTTGAGCCGCAAGTGGATGACGGTCATGACATCTCATTAAAAGATGGCCGGCGTGTCAGTATTTCAACCAGCTCACTTGGCAAAGAGCCCGGTCAGATCCTGCTAATCACCGATGTCACCGATAAACGCTTGTTGCAGGATAAGCTTGGCCGGTATCAACGACTCTCTGCCATGGGCCAAATGGCTGCTTCATTGGCACATCAAATCAGAACACCGACCGCTTCAGCGTTGCTCTATCTATCAAATTTGGGCCGCAACGGTACAAATTCGGAAGCAGTATCAAAATATAGCGAAAAGATTCGCGAACAGCTACGTCATATCGAAATTATGGTTCGGGATATGCTGGTATATGCAAAAGGTGGCACTGATGCACAAGCAAGTATATTCACAATACAAGAGCTTATCGATTCGCTAACCCAATCGGTTCAGGCTCAGCTTGATCACAATGGAGTAACCCTGGTAATAGAAAACTCCGTTTCCGGCATCCGGTTAAAAGGTAATCGTGAAGCGCTTATCGGCGCTCTGCTTAACTTGGTCATGAATTCTTTGCATGCGAAAGGCAAGCAGCCTCTTAAAATTGAGCTCTGTCTTTCAATGCATGAGGCAAACAAAATTTCAATCACTGTGAAAGATAATGGCATAGGCATTTCCAGTGAAATTCAAGCAAACGTTTTCGATCCATTTGTTACTACAAGACCACAAGGAACGGGTCTGGGCCTTGCTGTTGTTAAGTCTGTTGTGGAAAAACATGGTGGTGAAATCTGTCTGGAGTCAGAACAAGGAGAGGGCACCAGGGTCACCATTATTTTACCGATATTTTCAGACGGCAATAGTAATAAAACCAAAGAAGATCAAAATACTAACGAGGTATGGTTATGAGCGCAGCAGCAGTTCTTGTCGTCGAAGATGATAACTCTCTTCGAGAAGCGCTTTGCGACACACTGGAAATGGCAGGTATTTATGTCAGAGCAGTCGCAGACGGTAATGCAGCATTAAAAGTAATTGAAAATGAAAAAATATCGGTTGTCGTGAGTGATGTTCACATGCAGCCGATGGATGGGCATGTGTTATTGCAAAAGCTCAAGGCAATGAATCCAAGTTTGCCGGTGGTGTTAATGACCGCCTATGGCAGTGTGGAAAATGCCGTTAAAGCAATGCGGGACGGGGCAAGCGATTATCTGGTCAAGCCATTTGACGCAGACGTGTTGCTGAATATGGTTAATCGCTACCTGGATCAAAAAACTCTATCGAATGACTTGATAGCTCAAGATGAGAAAACAATGCGAGCTGTATCGCTGGCAGAACGGGTGGCAGTATCAGATGCAACAGTCATGATTAATGGCGAGAGTGGTACCGGAAAAGAGGTGATTGCACGCCATATTCATAATTTTTCATCCCGGGAAAGTGGCCCCTTTGTTGCAATCAATTGTGCGGCAATTCCTGAAAACATGCTTGAGGCTGTCCTGTTTGGTTATGAAAAAGGATCCTTTACCGGTGCGGTACAGGCGTGTGCAGGCAAGTTCGAACAAGCGCAGGAAGGTACGCTGTTGCTTGATGAGATTTCAGAAATGGACCTTGGCCTTCAGGCTAAATTATTGCGTGTTTTGCAAGAAAAAGAAGTCGAACGCTTGGGTGCCAAGAAAGTAATTCCGCTTAATGTCAGAGTGCTTGCTACCACTAACAGAAATATGAAAGAGGAAGTCGCCGCCGGACGCTTCAGAGAAGATCTCTACTACCGGCTTAATGTCTTCCCTCTTTCTTTACCGCCACTTCGAGCCAGGGGTGACGACATAATCCCCCTGGCGGAATTATTTATTGCGAAATATTCAACGGGTGAGTCTGTGCTAAAGCTCAATGATGACGCCAAATATGCCTTGCAACGTCATGCTTGGCCTGGAAATGTCCGTGAGCTTGAAAATGTCATTCAGCGGGCAATTATCTTGTGTGACGGGCGTATCTTAAAAAGGGCAGATCTTCATTTTGAAGTTGATGAGCCTGAAGATGAGTCAATTGTATTTCTATCTCAAATATCAGAATCCAGTTTAAACGATGATCTAAAAGTTAAAGAGTTCGATTTGATTGCCAATGCTTTGCAAGAAACGCGAGGAAATAAAAAAGAAGCATCGGAGATTCTTAGAATCAGCCCAAGAACGTTGCGTTACAAATTGGCAAAGATGCGTGAGCAGAATATTTTTATCCCTGGTGAATGAAGTTAAAAAAGTGAGTGAATGTTATGAATAACAATATAAATGTTGATCAGGTATTGGCACAGATGCGGGTTTTGACCGCACAGGCTAAAGGTGTCCAGGATGCTTCAAATATCGATGCAAAAGGTGGTGCTGATTTTTCAGGCTTATTGGCGAAATCAATCAACGCAGTTAATGATAGCCAGCAGGCTTCTGGTGATCTGAAAAAGCGTTTTGATATGGGTGATCAGAGTGTCTCGGTGGTTGATGTAGCGATTGCCTCTGAAAAAGCAAATATTGCCTTCACAGCGATGACAGAGGTGCGAGGTAAACTTGTTAAGGCCTATCAAGAAGTCATGAATATGTCTGTCTAATAATTATAGTAGGGATAGGTTATGGCACTCGTAAAAGCAGAAAATATAGGCAATCAAATTCAGGGTATGGATAGTCTACCCTTGTTTAGGCAAATCGGTTTAATGATCGCACTTGCTGCCACCGTTGCGCTTGCTGTTGCAATTGTATTATGGGTTAAAGAACCAAGCTATCGCATGTTATACGGCAGCCTGACAGATCAGGAAATGCTCGAAATAACCACGTCACTTGATCAGGCGGGTATACGTTATGACATAAATACGAGTACAAACGCCGTGCTCGTTGATGCGGAAAGAGTTCATGATGCCAGGATGCGTCTTGCTGGTATTGGGCTGCCTAAAGGCAGCGGGACAGGTTATGAGTTGCTTGATAAAGATCAGGGTTTCGGCACCAGTCAATTTATCGAAACTGCCAGATACCAACGCGCCATAGAAGGAGAGTTGTCCAAAACAATTTCTTCACTCAATAATATTCAGAGTGCCCGGGTTCACTTAGCTATTCCAAAACAGTCTGCCTTTGTACGGAATCGAAAAAAGGCAAGTGCTTCTGTGATGTTGAGTCTATATCAGGGACGTATGGTTTCTGATGATCAGGCGAATTCAATCGCCCATCTTGTTGCTTCGAGTGTGCCAAGTCTTGAGATGGAAGATGTCACCGTGGTTGATCAAAATGGGCGCCTATTGACGCGTACGGATGGTTCTAGCGAAATGGGACAATCATCAACACAATTTGATTATCGCAAGAAACTTGAAGAGTATTACATCAAACGCATAGAAGAGCTGTTAGAACCCATTGTTGGTGTTGGCAAGGCCAAGGCACAGGTTGTTACAGATTTAGACTTCACCGTGACGGAACAGACTCACGAGTCATATAACCCAGATCTCCCTTCTATTAGGAGTGAGCAGACTGTTGAGGAGCAGACATCTGCACTTGGCATGTTGGGTGGAGTGCCGGGTGCGGTTAGTAATCAACCGCCTGGTGCAGGAGTCATAAATGGTGAGGAAGGCGAGAATGCTCCTGGTGGCGCAAGCAATAACAGCTCGCGGATTGTCCGGAATTATGAGTTGGATAGGACGATTAGTCACACAAAACATCAGACTGGCAAGATTAAGCGCATCTCAGCTGCAGTTGTCATTGATAACAAGGCCGGTACCGGTGAAGAAGGATCAATCCCGCTAACAGAAGATGAGATGGACCGCATCAATGGGCTGGTGAAAGAGGCGATAGGTTTTAATCCTGCCCGGGGTGATAGTATCAATGTCATCAACGCCCCATTCCAGGTTTTGCCTGAGCCGGAGCCTTTGCCAGATACACCACTCCTAGAACAGCCTTGGCTTTGGGACGTTGTTAAACAAGTGATCGGTTTAGCCGTAGTCTTGTTTGTGATCTTCGGTGTCTTAAAACCTGCGTTAAAGAATCTAGCTGAAAAAGGTGAGTCTGCCCGGGAACAACAATCAGCACAAGCAGGGGAAATGGCAATTGAGGGGCCATCTCAGGCCATGGCGGCACTGGCAGCGCCCGTCTCCTCATATGATCAAACGCTGGAATCGGCTAAAGCCGTCGCCCAGCAAGAGCCGCAACGTGTTGCCCAGGTTGTTAAGGATTGGGTAGAAAACGATGGCTGATGATAACAGCGGTAAGCTGTCAGGCGCAGAACGCGCTGCTATCTTGTTAATGAGCCTGGGAGAGAACGATGCTGCCCAAATACTCAAACACATGGGGCCAAAAGAAGTGCAACGGGTCGGTGCGGCCATGGCGCAAACTGTTAATGTTAGTAAAGAGGTGGTGTTCGATGTAGTTAGTAATTTTGTCGAAGAGGTTGAAGAACATGCTTCCCTCGGCGGTTCAGAGGATTACATAAAGAACTTGTTGATACAGGCGCTGGGTGAAGACAAGGCCAGTCAGGTAATTGACCGAATTTTGGTTGGCCACTCCTCCAAGGGGCTAGATGCCCTGAAATGGATGGAGCCCAAGGCGGTGTCGGAGTTGATACGGCGTGAGCATCCTCAAATCATCGCGATTGTGCTGTCCTATCTTGAGAGTGATCAGGCCGCTGCCATCCTTTCACTGATGCCTGAAAGGACACGTTCGGATACCATCATGCGTATCGCATCACTGGAAGGGATTCAACCATCGGCCCTACAAGAACTGGATTTGATTTTAGAGAAACAGTTTTCGGGCAACAATGCGGTTCAACAGTCCAGTGTCGGTGGCATGAAAACAGCTGCCAATATTCTCAATTTCATGGATGGCTCGGTTGAATCAGAAATCATGGATGAAGTTAAAGAGGCTGATGCTGATCTAGGTCAAGGTATCGAAGACTTGATGTTTGTCTTCGATAATATTGGCGAGATTGACGACCGTGGCATTCAAACTCTCTTGCGTGAAGTCTCTTCCGAAACGCTGGTATTAGCCCTCAAGGCAGCAGATGAGAAAGTTAAGGAAAAAATATTAAAGAATATGTCAAAACGTGCCAGCGAGATGTTACGTGATGACCTGGAGGCGCGCGGCCCGGTAAAATTATCTGATGTTGAAGCTGCTCAAAAAGAGATTCTTGCTATTGCCCGCCGCATGATGGAGTCCGGTGAATTGGCTATGGGTGGCAAGGGTGGCGATGA
Organism: uncultured Chromatiaceae bacterium; assembly: GCA_945787735.1. Classification (GTDB taxonomy): domain Bacteria; phylum Pseudomonadota; class Gammaproteobacteria; order Tenderiales; family Tenderiaceae; genus Tenderia. The sequence goes on from CALZIQ010000037.1 coordinate 21,560, forward strand.
GTATGTCTAGGATCATTGGTCAAGATGAAAATGCAAAGGCTTGGACGATTCCTGAAATCAATGATTCTACAGGCAAGGTCCATAACGCATCATCCTTGACCGCAAAAGAACGCAAGGCTGTCGATGCCGAAGTTAACAGGATCAAAAAACTGGCCTATCAAGATGGTTTTAACAAAGGCCAGAAAGATGGCCTTGCGTCCGCACAACAACAAACTGAGCAACTAGCCCAGTCATTGGTGTCAGTACTTAATGCGTTGGCAATACCACTTGAACAAATAGATAATCAAGTTGAGAGTGAACTGGTTAATCTTGCTGTCTCTATTGCCAAGCAAATTGTTCGGCGTGAGTTAAAAGCCGATCCCGGACAAGTCATCGCAGTCGTGAGGGAAGCATTATCGATTTTACCTTCATCAAGTCACGATGTCCGAGTCTATTTAAATCCTGAAGATGCAAAGATTGTTCGCCAGATTATTCCTGCTAATGCAGGAGATCGCCGCTGGGATATGATTGATGATCCTGCCATGGTTAATGGCAGTTGCCGGGTGGAGACTGATGCCGCTGAGGTAGATGCTTCATTTGAAAGTCGCATTGCCGCGATTGCGGCCGAGCTTTTGGGCAGTGAACGCTCAGATGAGTGATCAAGAGGGTAACGCTGCGGTTTTATTTTCAGATATGTCCGAGCGACTTGCGCTGCGGACAAAGGTGCTGGAGAAAAAAATCCCGCTCCAGGTAACGGGTAAGTTAACCCGCATGGTTGGATTAACACTTGAAGCCGTTGGCATTCAAGCTGTGATTGGCGGGCGTTGCCTGGTGGTCCCCCCTGTTGGCGAACCCGTAGAAGCTGAGGTAGTCGGGTTTTCCGGTGAAAAAACCTATTTGATGCCGACTGGTGACATCCGTGGTTTGGTCCCAAACGCAAAAGTGATTCCAACGAATAAAGTGTGTGAGGCACCTGCGGGTATGTCTCTGTTGGGGAGGGTGTTGGATGGTAGTGGTCACCCGCTTGACGCAAAGGGCAATCTGGAAATAGATGCCTATGTGCCCTTAAATGGCAGACTCATCAATCCGTTGGCCAGGCATCCCATCGATACGCCATTGGATGTTGGCGTTGGTGCAATTAATGCCATGTTGACTGTGGGTAGAGGCCAGCGCATGGGTTTATTTGCCGGCAGTGGTGTTGGCAAGAGTGTCTTGTTGGGCATGATGACGAAATACACTACGGCGGATGTGATTGTTGTTGGTTTGATAGGCGAGCGTGGCCGCGAGGTAAAGGAGTTTATCGAAAATATACTGGGTGAAGAGGGCATGGCACGTTCCGTTGTTGTGGCCACGCCTGCAGATAACTCTCCATTAATGCGTATGCATGGCGCCATGTTGGCCACCAGCATTGCTGAATACTTTCGAGATCAGGGTTTGCAGGTGTTGCTGCTGATGGACTCGTTAACCCGTTTTGCCCAAGCGCAACGCGAAATTGCGCTAGCCATCGGTGAACCACCCGCCACCAAGGGTTATCCACCTTCGGTGTTCGCTAAATTACCCCAGTTGGTTGAGCGGGCAGGTAATGGAGATAAGGGCGGGGGTTCGATAACTGCTTTTTATACCGTCTTGACGGAAGGGGATGATCAACAGGATCCGATTGCCGACGCTGCCAGAGCAATTCTGGACGGCCACATTGTGTTATCGAGAGACTTGTCCGAAATGGGCCATTATCCTGCTATCGACATTGAAGCCTCCATTAGCAGAGTCATGAATGAAATCGTCACACCGGAGCATGTGGAAATAGCACGGCGATTAAAGCAGCAATATTCAATCTATCAACAGAACCGAGACTTGATCAGTGTGGGTGCCTATACTCCAGGCAGCAATCCAGCTATTGATGAGGCGATTGCCTATTACCCACCCATAATGGATTTCTTGTCACAAAATATTAGTGAGGCGGTACAGTTTGACCAAAGCATGATGGGATTGGCCTCGTTGTTTCAAAACCCACCTGTACCACAGGCAGGGATTCAGCAGTGATGAGTACCTATGCCTAAGTCTAAACGCATAGAGCCAATTGCACACTTAGCCAAAACCTCAGAGCGGGATGCCGCCAAGGCGCTAGGTGAAGCACTGGGTCAATTAAACGAGCAGCTCGAACAACTAAATAATCTGAAAACTTTTAAGCTTGACTATTATGAACGGCTAAACAGCTCTGGCAGCAAGGGAATGAACGTTCAAACGATGAATGAATTTAGAGAGTTTATTGCTAAGCTCACCCTAGCCATTGATCAGCAAGAGAACGTAGTACAAAAAGCCAAGCAAACATTGGAAGAAAAAAAGCGTTTTTGGTTCTCGCGCCGGGGCCGCTGTAAAGCGCTTGATTCAGTGCTCGACCGATATATCCAGAGCGAACAAAAGCATTTGGATAAAAAGGATCAACGCGAAATAGACGACCGCAATAGACGTCCTAAGTAGAATCAAGCGGGTATCTCATTCCTTCTATAACCTAATGAATTTTAGTATTATTTGAAGCCTTTATAAGCCGAACCCCGGCATTGTTTGTATCTAAAGCTCCATCTTTTAATGCCGTTAACAAAGGTGTGAAGGACAGGCGGTAAACAATGTAAAACAGGGGCTTATATGTCAGAAGTGAATGACGCAGAGAGTGCTGGCGCTGAGATGCTGATTGAATGTGATGAGGCGCTGGACGTCTCAGTTGCGTCTGATTTTAAAGCACTTTTACAGCAAGCCACGAGTCAGAACGCGCTCATTGTGCTGGATGCTTCAAAAATTGAACGGATAGATGGTGCAGCACTTCAATTAATGACGGCCTTTTTTCTTGAAGTAGAGGAGTCAGGATTGAATGTGACGTGGCGAAATCCCACTGAAGCATTGCAATACTCTGCCAAATTAACCGGTTTGAATGACGTTCTTCGCTTGTAAGACTGGGCCAAGCCCTTGTTGACCGAACAAGGAAGAAACAGAAGAGGGAATAACAATGCCGACTATACTTGCCGTTGATGATTCTGCGTCCATGCGCCAAATGGTTTCTTTTACCTTAAAAAGCGCTGGTTTTGATGTGATTGATGCAGTTGATGGAGTTGATGCTTTAGGCAAGGCTAAGGCAGAAAAAGTAGATCTTGTCCTGACAGACGTCAATATGCCGAGGATGGATGGTATTGGTCTTATCAAAGAATTAAGAGCGCTATCAAACTACAAATTTACACCAATATTAATGCTTACCACAGAGTCTGGGGCGGATAAAAAAACAGAAGGGAAATCAGCTGGCGCCACAGGTTGGATTGTAAAGCCATTCAACCCTGATCAATTACTGGCAACGATTAAAAAAGTTATAGGTTAGGGCAATGGGTATTGATATTAGCCAATTCCTTGATACTTTCTATGAAGAAAGTTTTGAAGGACTGGATACCATGGAGAGAGAGTTACTGGGGCTCAATTCAGGTGAGGCAGATGCTGAGACAATTAATACAATTTTTCGTGCTGCACACTCGATAAAAGGTGGTAGTGGTACCTTTGGCCTGACAGCTGTTGCTGATTTTACTCATGTGCTTGAGACATTACTTGATGAGATGCGTGATGGCCGGCGTGAGATAACTCAGGAAGCGGTTGAGTTAATGCTGGTGACAGTTGATGTTTTGCGCGATATGCTCGGGTCCCTGAGAAATGCTGATGATATTGATATAGATCGTGTCACAGAGGTTCATAGG
>CALZIQ010000038.1 GCA_945787735.1 uncultured Chromatiaceae bacterium
GTTTAAGGATGAGCGAGAGTACCTAGCATTTATTATGGAGCAGGAGCGAGCCTGGGAACATGAGCACCTTTGGTGTGATGTTAAGCAAAAGGATAAACAAAAAGGGTAGCCGCGGCGTATTAATGTGGTTATTAAATTTAGATAAATCAAGCCCCGCGAGTGCGGGGCTTTTATTTTTCAGGGCTGACGTTAAGCGATCTGTCGTGTGATCAGGCCCATGGTCACATTTTCATCCTGCCATGGAATTTTGACCTGATGGCCGCCACCCGGTGCCACGTCCATGCTGCCGCTGAAAAAGTTTTCCATGTATTCCAGTTTGATGCGCTGATTGCCTGAGGGCAGGATGATCTCCAGTTCGTCGCCGACGGCAAACTTGTTTTTGACGTCTACCTCCATCATCTTGCGCTCCTTGTCATAGCCGGTGATCTCGCCGCAGAATTGTTGTTGATTACTCCTGGAATAACCGGTCATGTAGTTTTGGTGTTCTGCGGTGTGATGGCGTTGATAAAAACCATCGGTGTAACCGCGGTTGGCTAAATTTTCCAGCACGCCCAGTAACTCGGGTTGGAAAGGGCGGCCGGCCACCGCGTCGTCGATGGCCTGACGATAGATCTGTGCCGTGCGGGCGACGTAGTAGTGTGATTTGGTGCGGCCTTCGATCTTGAGTGAATCAACGCCGATTTTAGCAAGGCGTTCGACGTGTTCGACGGCGCGCAGGTCTTTTGAGTTCATGATGTAGGTGCCGTGCTCATCCTCAAAGATGGGCATGTATTCACCTGGGCGATTCTTCTCTTCGATCAGGTAAGCTCGGTCGGCTAATGGATGGCGCTTTAAATCACCGCAGTTAGATAAGCCTGATTCATTCATGGCTTTGAATGGGTCGAAGTCGATTTTTTGGATGTCACCGGTTTCGTTTTCTTCGGCTGTCTTCATGCCGTATTCCCAGCGGCAGGAGTTGGTGCAGGTGCCTTGGTTGGGGTCGCGGTGATTGAAATAACCAGACAGCAGGCAGCGGCCGGAGTAGGCGATGCAGAGTGCGCCGTGCACGAACACTTCGAGTTCCATGTCGGGACAACGCTGGCGGATGTCCTCAACCTCATCCAGAGACAATTCTCGTGACAGGATAACGCGTTCCAGCCCCATGGATTTCCAGAACTTTACTGCGGCATAGTTAACGGTGTTAGCCTGTACCGACAGATGGACGGGCATCTCGGGCCACTTTTCGCGCACCATCATAATCAGGCCTGGGTCGGCCATGATCAGGGCATCGGGTTTCATGGCAATTACCGGCGCCATGTCTTTCAGATAGGTGTCGACTTTGCTGTTATGTGGCATTAGGTTTGAAGCGACAAACAGCTTCCTACCCTGGGCGTGAGCTTCGTTGATACCGATTTCCAGGTTGTTCAGGTCGAAGTCATTATTGCGCGCCCGAAGACTGTAGCGTGGCTGGCCTGCATAGACGGCATCAGCACCATAGGCAAAGGCGTAGCGCATGTTTTTCAGGGTGCCGGCAGGGGCGAGTAGCTCAGGTGTTTTCATCTTTCGCTTCTTTAAGTAGGGTGCGTATATTGCGCACCTTCGTTTAAATACTGGCAACATCTCATAATGAAAGGTGCGCGTTGCGAACCCTACATCTAGTTCGAGGTTTTCATTGCCTCAACCAGTTTGCGCAGCGCCTGGCCGCGGTGACTGAGTTGGTTCTTTTGCTCAGGTGCCAGTTCGGCTGATGCGCAATCATGTGTTGGCACATAAAACACAGGATCGTAGCCAAAGCCACCTTCGCCTTGCCGCTGATGCAGGATGCGGCCTTCCCAGCTGCCCTGGCAAATCAGCGGTGTTGGGTCTTTATCATGTTCCATGAACACGAGTAGACACTGAAACCGGGCCGTGCGTTCCGCATCGGGCAGATCTTTTAGCGTCGCCAGCAGTTTGTCGACATTGTCACTGCTGGTGGCCTCCGGCCCGGCAAAACGCGATGAGTAAATGCCCGGTGCGCCCTTGAGAAAATCCACCTCCAGCCCCGAGTCATCGGCGATGGCAGGTAGGCCGGTGTGGGCCGCTGCATTGCGCGCCTTGATGATGGCGTTTTCGACAAAGGTGAGGCCGGTCTCTTCTGCTTCTGGTACGCCGAACTCGGGCTGCGGTATGATCTCGATATCCAGTGCGGACAGCAGGTCGCCTAGTTCGCGGACCTTGCCCTTATTGCCTGTGGCGAGCACGATGCGCTGTGTCATGCTTTAAGCCTTTAAGGACGCGGACTGTTTTTCTATCAGTTCACCGATGCCGCTTTCTGCCAGTACCAGCATGGCATCCAGTTCATCACGGCGAAAGGCGTGGCCCTCGGCGGTGCCCTGTACCTCGATAAAGGCACCGGCGTCGTTCATGACCACATTCATGTCGGTCTCGGCGTTGGAGTCCTCATCATAGTCCAAGTCCAAAACTGGTGTGCCGTTGTAGATGCCAACCGAGATCGAGGCCACCTGGCCATAGAGCGGATTAAGTTTGATCTGACGGTTGTCGAGCAGATGCTGCACCGCATCGGCCAGGGCGACATAACCGCCAGTAATGGACGCGGTGCGGGTGCCGCCGTCGGCCTGGATCACGTCGCAGTCGATGGTGATGACACGTTCACCCAGGGCTTCCAGATCCACCACGGCGCGCAGCGAACGGCCGATCAGACGTTGGATCTCCATGGTGCGGCCGCCCTGGCCGCCACGGGCCGCCTCGCGGTTCATGCGTGAGCCGGTCGAGCGGGGCAGCATGCCATATTCCGCTGTGACCCAGCCTTGGCCCTTGCCCTTGAGCCAGCGTGGCACCCGGTCTTCGACCGTGGCGGTGCAGATCACCTGGGTGTCGCCAAACTCGACCAGCACAGAACCTTCGGCATGTTTAGTGAAATTGCGGGTGAGTTTGATTTCGCGTAACTGGTCGGGGGCTCGGCCGCTTGGGCGCATGGTGACTCCTTAGTCTGGTGCTTAATTTGAGAATGGGGCGGATTATACCGGCAAGCAGTAACCATGGGCCAGCCGCCGGGTGGCACATTTGTTATCTTGATGAGCGGGGAGGTAATTCTGCTCTTAGAATGCTAGTGCTCAACTTGGGTGATTTGTGTCGGAGTGTTGCCGTCGCTTTCCGTCGAGCCTAGGACGGAGGGCTGCCATTCACGGGAGAGGGTCTGGGCTTCGGTGATCTGTTCGGCACTTAAAAGTTGGCTCACTTCAGAGCGGGCGATAAAGGCTTGGTGATTTCCTTCCGCCGCTGCCAGGTTAAACCAAACATAGGCCTGGACGCGATCCTTTGGCACGCCATCGCCAATTACATGCATCATGCCCACGCGATACATGGATTCTACATGTCCGGCATTGGCGGCCTGCTGTAGCCATTCAGCGGCCTGTTGAAAGTCCTGGATGACGCCCTGGCCTTCGGCGTACATATTGCCAAGTATAAATTGAGCCTCGGATTGGCCCTCCTCAGCAGCCTGTGTGAGCCACTGGATTGCCTGTTTCTGTTCCTGAGAATCTCGTGCGCCATAATTCAGATAGGCGTTCGTCAGTGCCTGTTTTGCCTGGCTATGTCCCTGCTCTGCGGCAGCGGCGAGCCATTTGATCGCCGTTGGTTTTTCAGCTGTGACACCATCGCCTTTTAGATACTTGAGTCCCAGTTCGTACTGGGCGTCGGCATGACCCTGTTCCGCCAGTATGTGTGTTGTTGAGGCTTGGCCATTTTCAGCCATGGAATTCAGCGAAGTGGTGGCGATAGGGGTGGCGTAATTAAGTACGCCAACGATTGCGATAGTAGAGATAATGCCAGCGGCCAGGGCAGAGGTGGAGGCTTGTTTAAACCGACGGCTCACTACCCAGTGGCGTTCGCGGCAGTTTCTGCAACGATAAGGTGAGTAGATAATTGACTTAAGTGTAGGGTCCTTGCGATGAACGCGCGAGGGCCTTATGTCATAGCTTCCACAATGCGGGCAGTTTTCTTGTTGTTTTTTTGCCATTTTATGCCTCGTATAGAGGTGTCGTCAAAGCTGCTGACAGGCACAAACTGCGCATCAATCATCTTGCCGGAGTTTGTTTCCCTTCGGGCCACCTTCCATTATGCCCCAAGGGTCTCATAGTTTGTGGTTTGTATTCAACTGGGTTGAATTAGTAGGTAAATTATATGGTTTAGTTCGGGTCTTGGATGAAGTGACTTTATGGTTAGCTCTAATCCCGGTTACTATAGCCGCCATCGAGAACTCAGGAGTTGTACATGATTCTTTCTATGACGGCATTTGCCCGGCGTGAGCTGGTCAACGAGTATGGCGCCTTGCGCTGGGAGTTACGCTCAGTTAATCACCGTTATCTCGATGTTAGCCTGCGCATGCCAGAAGATCTGCGCGGCCTGGAGCTGAAGGTGCGTGAGCAGGTCGCCGAACGCTTGAGTCGCGGCAAGGTAGAATGCAGCCTCCGCTTTCAGTCGACGCTTGAAAATGACATTGCCCTAACCGTCGATCATGATGTTGTGAAACGCATCTCCAGAGTGCTGGATGAGGTGTCGCACCGCCTAAGCAATCCTGCGCGGGTCAATCCAATCGAAGTGCTAAACATGCCTGGGGTGATTCTGCGTGAGGAGCCTGATTTGACGCCGCTCTACCAGTCAGCGCTGGATCTGCTGGATGAGGCATTGGACGATATGATCGACAGCCGTGCCCGTGAAGGGGAAAAGCTGAAGCTGGTTATCCAGCAGCGTTGTGATGCTATCGACGCATTGGTAGAGCAGGTGCGCGAACGGTTGCCGGATCTGCGCCTGGCCTTGCGCAAAAAAATGGAAGATCGTCTGGGTGAGTTGAAAGAGCAGCTTGAAGCGGGGCGGATCGAACAGGAAATCGCTCTGCTGGCGCAAAAAATGGACGTTGACGAAGAGGTGGATCGCCTTGTTAGTCATGTGCAAGAGGTGCGAGATGTACTGGAACGTGACGAGCCGGTGGGTCGACGACTCGATTTTCTTATGCAGGAGTTGAATCGCGAGGCCAATACCCTGGCGTCAAAATCCATCAATGCTGAAGTGACCCGCATTTCGGTCGATCTAAAGGTCTTGATAGAACAGATTCGCGAACAAGTGCAGAATATTGAATAAAGAAAAGGTGGTTGATGAGTTCTCATGACGGACAGGCGCCCTATTCGGGCACACTTTATATAATCTCGGCGCCCTCGGGGGCAGGTAAAACCAGCTTGGTTAAGGGGCTGGTGGATTCAATCGACGATATTCGGGTATCGGTTTCTCACACCACACGCCAGATGCGCCCCGGCGAGACGGATGGGGTTAACTACAATTTTGTCACTGTTCCGGAGTTCGAGCAGATGGTCAGCAATGATGTCTTTCTCGAATATGCCCAGGTGTTCGATAATTACTACGGCACCTCACGCGAATGGGTCGAACAGCAGCTGCGTGAAGGTATCGATGTGATTCTAGAGATTGACTGGCAGGGCGCGCAGCAGGTTCGACCGCGTATGCCTGGGTGTGTCAGTGTTTTTATTTTGCCACCGTCGCGGCAAGAGTTGGAACGCCGTTTGCGTGGTCGTGGGCAGGACAGCGAAGAGGTGATCCAGCGTCGTTTCAGTGATGCGGTGACCGATATGGGGCATTACACTGAATACGACTACGTGGTGATCAACGACGAATTTGATGAAGCGCTTACCGATCTTGCCGCCATTATGCGGGCGCGGCGCCAGCGCCGAGAGGTGCAGCGAGCCCGCCAAGGCGCACTGATCGCTTCACTATTGCAGTGATCCGGTCGGCTTTTTGTGTATAATCGCCTGTTAACAATTTTTGATCGAACCTTTTTTGGAGTAAATCAGCATGGCACGTGTAACCGTTGAAGATTGTCTGGATCATGTAGATAACCGTTTTGAACTGGTGCTAGTCGCCACCAAGCGTGCGCGTCAGCTGGCGAATGGCAAAGAAGCGTTGGTGCCACTGGAAAACGACAAGCCCACTGTGGTTGCCCTACGTGAAATAGCTGAAGACCTGATCACCCCCGATATGCTGGTGGATGCGGTTGAGGAAGGGGCTGAAGACGAACTGATCGTTGGCGATGATATCCTGGCCGAAACCACTCAGGTTGTCGAAGAGGGTGGCAACGCGGCCTAAGTGAGAGAAAACTGCGCTTGAGCACGACTGAGCCTGCAGAGCAAATTCTCACCTCCATGCAAGCAAGCCTGGAGCCCTTTTTTGACGGGCTTCGCGCTGAAGTAGAGAAATATCTGGAGCCCGGTAAGATCGATCTGATCCACCGGGCTTTTCTGTTTGGCGCCGAGGCGCATAAGGAACAAAAGCGCAAATCGGGCGAGCCCTATATCACCCATCCCCTGGCAGTGGCTACCCTCATGGCCGAGATGCGTTTCGATGCTGAGACGATCATCGCCGCTATTCTGCATGACGTCATAGAAGATACGCCAGTCGCGAAAGACGAAATCGTGTCAGTATTTGGAGATGAAGTGGCTGAGCTGGTTGATGGTGTCACCAAGCTGACCAAGATCAATTTTGAATCCAAGGCTGAAGCCGAAGCCGAAAGCATGCGCAAGATGCTGATGGCCATGGTGCGTGACATTCGCGTCATGCTAATCAAACTCACCGACCGTCTGCATAACATGCGCACCCTGGGTTTTATGCGACCGGACAAACGCCGCCGCATCGCCAAGGAAACACTTGATATATACGTGCCCATCGCCAATCGTCTTGGCTTGAATGCGATGCGCTTGGAGTTGGAAGACTTGGGGTTTGCCGCGCTCTATCCCGAGCGTCACCGCGTGTTGGTTGATGCGATCAAAAAGGCGCGTGGCAACCGGCGTGAGATTGTAGACAAAATCGAGTCCGGCATCAGTGAACGGCTCGAGCAAGAAGGGCTCAATGGTCGGGTCAGTGGCCGTGAAAAACACATCTACAGCATTTATCAAAAGATGCGCCGTAAGGGCCTGCCCTTTGCCGAGGTGCATGATGTTTATGCCTTTCGTATTTCCGTCGATTCGGTGGATATGTGCTATCGCGTGCTGGGAGCGATCCATAATCTTTATAAGCCGGTGCCAGGCAAGTTCAAAGACTATATCGCTATCCCCAAGGCCAATGGTTACCAGTCTTTACATACGGTGTTGTTTGGTCCCTTTGGTGTGCCGGTAGAAGTGCAGATTCGCACCGAAGAGATGGACAAAGTGGCTGAGGCTGGCGTGGCTGCTCACTGGCTCTACAAGACCGGTGAAGATTCCAGTTTTGGTACTCATACCCGCGTGCGCGAGTGGATGCGCAGCGTGCTTGAAATGCAGCAAAATGCCGGCGATTCGCTCGAGTTTCTTGAAAACGTTAAGATCGATCTGTTTCCGCGTGAGGTCTATGTGTTTACGCCCAAGGGTGAAATCATGGTGCTTAAGCGTGGTTCCACGCCGGTGGATTTTGCCTATGCCGTACACACCGATGTGGGTAACCGCTGTGTTGCCGCCAAGATCGATCGTAAGCTGGCACCTTTGCGAACGCCACTGATGAACGGCCAAACAGTTGAGGTGATTACCGCGGGCAACGCCAGCCCCAACCCGGCCTGGCTAAATTTTGTCGTCACCGGTAAGTCGCGCGCCAATATCCGCAGTTATCTCAAAAATCTCAAACGGGATGAGGCGGTGCAGCTGGGCCGCCGTCTGCTGGATAATGAACTCGCTAGCCATAATGGTTCGGTCGCTCAGTTGCCTGCCGAGGCGGTAGAGGCGTTGTTGAAAGACCTGAAAATTGACTCCTTCGACCGGCTGTTGGAAGACATTGGTCTGGGTAATCGTATGGCAGTGTTAGTGGCGCGGCGTTTAATACCTAAGCAGCTTGAGTCGGCACAGTCACAGCAAAAACGAGGCCTGAAACGCGCGCTGAGTCGTTACGTGCCATCGTGGCTGTGGGGTGAAAAGACAGATTCGGTGCGCCCGCTCATGATTAAGGGTACCGAAGGCATGGTGGTCAACTTTGCCAAGTGTTGCCGTCCGATTCCCGGTGATCCGATTGTCGGCTTTGTCACCTCCGGGCGCGGTATCGTGATTCATACAGAGACCTGTAAGAACGTAGCCGAATACCGAAAACTGCCGGAAAAATGGATTGAGACCCAATGGGAGGATGGAGTTAAAGGTGACTTTGTCGTCGAGGTGCGGGTCGAGGTCGTGAACCAGCGCGGCGTGCTTGCTACCGTGGCGGCGGCGATTGCCGAAATGGGGGCGAATATCGATAACGTCAACATGGAAGAGCGCGATGGTCGGCACAGTAGTATGACCATAGTAATTGAGGTAAACAGCCGTCAACATTTGGCCAATTTGATGCGTAAAATACGCACGATTGATCCGGTATTGAAGATCACGCGTTCGCGCGGCTAAATACAGAGTTGCGAAGCAACACCCTAACCACCCCCTCCTTCAGGGAGAGGGTGGTTGGAAACGACTGATCTGGAGAGAGTCTTATCCTCTCCCCGAGGGAGAGGGCCGGGGTCAGGGTGGTCGGAAACGATTAACCAAATATAAAACAACAAACAACAGGGTGCGCAATGCGCACCCTACAAATTCTTGAAAAGGAATCTTCATGGCGCGCGAAATTATTCAGACAGATAAGGCACCTAAGGCCATCGGCACCTATTCACAGGCGGTCAAGGTTGGCGCAACCGTCTACCTGTCAGGCCAGATTCCGTTAGTGCCAGAGTCTATGGATCTCGTTGAAGGTGACATGGAGGCGCAGATTCGCCGTGTCTTCGACAATCTGCAGGCTGTGGCGCAGGCCGCCGGCGGTAGTTTGCAAGACATTGCCAAGCTCAATATCTTTCTCACCGACTTGGGTCACTTCGCCCTGGTGAATCAGGTGATGGCGGATTATTTCCAGCAACCCTATCCGGCCCGTGCCGCCATCGGCGTGGCCTCACTGCCAAAGGATGCGGCAGTCGAGATGGATGCGGTTTTGGAACTCGATAATTAATCTCCTTGGTGCCGGCTCAGCGCTGGCGCTAATCAAATGACGACGCTGGTATTACCACTGACCACGCTCAAGGGCGTCGGCCCGCGCATGGCCGAACGCCTGCAGCGTTTGGGTATAAATTCAGTCGAAGATCTACTCTTTCATTTGCCTTATAGATATCAGGATCGCACTCGTGTTGTGGCTATTGGTGCACTGCGTCCAGGTGAAGAGGTGGTGATCGAGGGTGAAATTGAGGCCTGCGATATCAAGTTCGGCAAACGCCGTTCACTGCTGTGTCGTCTCAATGACGGCACTGGCAGCATCATGCTGCGTTTTTTTCATTTTTCCGGCAAACAGAAAGAGTCGTTGAGTCGCGGTGTGCGTCTGCGTTGTTATGGAGAGGTACGCCGAGGTCCGGCCATGCTGGAGATGGTACATCCCGAATATCGACAGATGGACGAAGCGGGTGTGACAGCGGTGGAGGCACATCTCACACCGGTTTATCCCGCCACCGAAGGTATGGCACAAAAAACACTGCGCCAGTTGGCCGAGCAGGCGCTGGCCTTGTTGAGACAGGGTGAAGTGAAGGATTGGCTTCCGCCCGAGTTGCTGGTCGAGCTTGGCTTGCCGAATCTGCAGCAGGCCTTGTTGGAGGTGCATCAACCTGTGCCTGAGACGCCAGTATTTGAACTAACTGACGGGGAATACCCTGCCCGCCAGCGTTTAGCACTAGAGGAATTGTTGGCCCAGCATCTCAGTCTGCGTCAGTTGCGCCAAAAGGCGCAACAACACAGCGCGCCACAATTAAAACCACAAGGGAACTTGCGCCAACGTCTCATCAAAGCACTGCCATTTGTACTCACCGGGGCTCAGCAGCGTGTGCTTGAAGAGATCGATGCCGACCTGGCCAAACCTCATCCTATGCAGCGCCTGGTACAGGGTGATGTGGGTTCGGGCAAGACGGTAGTGGCTGCGGCAGCGGCGGTGCATGCCGTCGAGGCTGGTTATCAAGTGGCCGTAATGGCGCCGACCGAGTTGTTGGCAGAACAACATCGGCGCAATTTCAGTGCCTGGTTAGAGCCTTTGAATATGAAGATCGCCTGGCTCAGTGGTAAGTCCGGAGTCAAACAGCGGCGCGAAAACCTGGCCCTGTTGGCCGAAGGTGAGGCGGCGCTGGCAGTGGGGACTCATGCCTTGTTTCAAGACGAGGTTGTATTTCAGCGGCTCGGCTTAGTGATCGTGGATGAACAGCACCGCTTTGGTGTGCATCAACGCCTGGCCCTGCGTGAAAAGGGCAGCCATAATGGCCGGGTACCGCATCAATTGATCATGACGGCGACACCGATCCCGCGCACCCTGGCGATGACCGCCTATGCCGATCTGGATAGCTCCGTGATCGATGAGTTGCCGCCGGGGCGTACGCCAGTGGAAACCGTGGTGATCTCAGATGAGCGCCGTGACGAGGTGGTGGCACGGGTGCACAAGGCCTGCGCGGGTGAAGGGCGGCAGGCCTACTGGGTCTGTACCCTGATCGAAGAATCTGAAGCCTTGCAGTGTCAGGCAGCGGAAGAGACTGCCGCGTTGTTGGCCGAAGCCCTGCCAGATCTCAATGTTGGTCTGGTGCACGGCCGTCTCAAACCTGCAGAAAAAGAGGCGCAGATGGCGCGCTTTAAGTCGAATGAGCTGGATCTGCTGGTGGCAACCACGGTGATCGAGGTTGGCGTGGATGTACCCAACGCCAGCCTAATGATTATTGAAAATGCCGAACGCTTGGGGCTAGCACAACTGCATCAACTGCGTGGCCGGGTCGGGCGCGGCAGTGTCAGTAGCAGTTGTGTTTTGATGTATCATAAGCCCCTTTCACAGCAAGGTAAGGCACGTCTGGCAGCGCTGCGGGAAACCAATGACGGTTTCGAGATTGCCCGCCGTGATCTGGAGCTGCGTGGTCCGGGCGAGGTGCTGGGTACGCGCCAGAGCGGCATGCTGCGCCTACGCATCGCCGATCTGGAACGTGATAAAGATTTGCTGCCTGATGTGGCCCGGTTGGCCAATGCTTTGTTGCAACAATGGCCGCAGAATGTGGCGCCATTGATTCAGCGCTGGCTCGGTGATGCGCAGCGTTATGGTGATGTCTAGCGTGTGTATGAATAGGCAGTGAGATTGAAACGATTTTCAGTTGGCAAATCAGGCGCAGAGCCCCATTGGTGTTTTGCGCATGGGCTGCGGATCAACGGCATGACCGATGAAATGGCCTGCTGGTTGTTTGATAGCGAATCTTTGACCAAGCGCCTGCGCCAGGCCGGTCGGGGAGATTTCCGTGTTCAACTCTTGAAACAGCAGTTGGAACGGCCGTTATTGTGTGAGCGCCGTGTGTTAAAGATGGATGACAGGGCCATTGCCCTGGTGCGGCAAGTGCATCTCTATTGCGCTGGCGAATTGACAATATATGCTCGCACGGTGATGCCGTTCACGGTGTTGCGTGGTCGATCACGTGCCCTGGCAAAGCTGGGAGGCAGGCCGCTGGGGGAGATGTTGTTTCGCGATAAGTCCATGCGTCGTAGCCCGATGGAGATCGCTAGAATAGAGGCAGGTGATTTGTTCTATCACTGGGGGGTGCCTGATGCGCAGATAGCGCAGGGACAGATATGGGGCAGGCGTTCGGTATTCCGCCTGGGCGGCAAGCCCTTGTTGGTGAACGAGGTGTTTATGCCGCCGTTGCCAAAAAATACAAGGTTCAGGATCAAGCATAAGGATTGAGTTTGGAAAGGGTTAAACGACAACGCCTGCGTGGCTACATGTTGTTGATGCGGATGGATCGCCCCATCGGCACTATGCTGTTGTTGTGGCCAACCCTATGGGCTTTGTGGATTGCCGGTGAAGGACGGCCTGACTGGTGGGTGGCGGTCGTGTTCGTGGTGGGTGTGTTTCTGATGCGTTCGGCAGGCTGTGTTATCAATGACTATGCCGACCGCGAGTTTGATCCTTTTGTAGAACGTACTCGCAACCGGCCGCTGGCGGTGGGCATGGTGTCGCCAAAAGAGGCGCTGTTATTGTTTGTTGTGTTGTCGGCGATGGCGTTTGCCCTCGTGCTGACCCTGAATACCCTGACTATCATGCTGTCGTTTGTTGGTGCCGCACTGGCGGCCAGTTATCCCTTTATGAAACGGCTTACCTATCTGCCGCAAGTCTATCTTGGCCTGGCCTTTGGCTGGTCTGTGCCCATGGCCTTTGCCGCGCAGACCGACGCAGTGCCGATCGTAGCTTGGCTGATGTTGATTGTGACCGTGCTCTGGGCCACCGCCTACGATACAATCTACGCCATGGTTGATCGGTCTGATGATCTGAAGATTGGGGTCAAGTCGACCGCCATCCTGTTTGGCGAGGCTGACCGGGCCATTATCGGCATCATCCAGGTGATGATGGTGGCAGTGCTAGTGATCATCGGTCAGCAGATGAAACTGGGTGGTATCTATTTTCTGGCGGTGGTAGCGGCTGGTGGGTTTATGGCGTACCAGCAGTATCTGATCAAGGATCGTGACGGTATGCAGTGTATGCGTGCCTTCCGCAATAATAACTGGGTTGGTGCGCTAATATTTTTAGGTTTGTTTGGGCAGTATCTCTAGCGAACAAACACGTCCGGACAGTTTTCACAAGTCGAGTTATTTAAGATGTTGGAATCCATTATTGCGGTGATCGCCGGTTTTGCCTTGTTGGCTTGGGGCGCGGATCGCTGTGTCTTAGGCGCCTCGGTCACGGCACGCAATTTTGGTGTTTCACCCATGGTGATCGGACTGACCATTGTCGGTTTTGGCACCTCGGCGCCCGAAATGCTGGTTTCGGGCATGGCCGCCTGGGATGGTAATACCGGGCTTTCAATCGGTAACGCGCTCGGTTCAAATATCACCAATATTGCCCTGGTGCTGGGTGTGGCCGCCTTGGTGGTGCCCTTGACGGTGCAGTCGGACACGGTGCGGCGCGAGATTCCGATTCTGTTGGCGGTATCGCTGCTGGCCTTTGTACTGATGAATGATGGTTATCTGGGCAGCCTGGATGGGGTGCTGTTGATGGTCGGGTTGGTGGTGATGATCGTCATGGTGGTGAGCCTGGGGTTGAAGTCGCGTAAAGATGATCCACTGGAAGATGAGTTTACCGAAGAGATGCCCGAGGCGATGGCCACAGGCAAAGCAATGTTCTGGCTGGTGTTCGGGATTGTGGTGTTGTTACTTTCCTCGCGTTTGCTGGTGTGGGGGGCGGTGAACATCGCCCAGGCGTTTGGGGTCAGTGATCTCGTGATCGGTCTGACGATCGTCGCCATTGGCACCAGTATGCCGGAGTTGATGGCAACGGTAATGAGTGCCCTCAAGAACGAGCATGACATTGCGTTGGGCAATGTTATCGGTTCCAACATGTTCAATCTGCTGGGCGTACTGGGCCTGCCCGGCATCATCCACCCGGGCGGTTTTCTGCCTGAAGTGCTGCTGCGTGACTTCCCCTGGATGATTGGCCTGACGCTGGCCCTGTTTGTGATGTCTTACGGCTTTCGTGGGCCCGGCAAGATCAATCGTCTCGAAGGCGGGGTTTTAGTCGCCGCCTATTGCGGCTATATGACCATGCTATATTTCTCGACCACGGCCTGATTGGAGAGCAAGATGGAGCGCATGGAAATCAATGTGGATAAGGTGAAATGCAATGGTTGTGCGGTCAATATAAAAAACGGCCTGGCCGGCATGGATGAAGTAAACAGTGTTGAAGTGGATGTCGCCATAGGCAAAGTCAGCATTACAGGTGAAGGCTTGGACCGAGAATCGATTGCCAGCAAGCTGGCCGAGCTTGGTTACCCCGAAACAGCCTAGGAAAACAAGGTGAAGTCAGAACAGCAACCCCTGAAGCTCGATGCAGTCGAACGCGACAAACTCAAACAATTGGGCACGGCAGTGGTGGAGACCGAGGCCGCGGCGGTAACGGCACTGACGGCACGCATGGATGATGATTTTATTCGCGCCTGTGAGTTGATGCTGGCCTGTCAGGGACGCATTGTGGTGATCGGCATGGGCAAGTCGGGCCATATTGGCAGCAAGATTGCTGCTACCTTGGCCAGTACTGGCAGCCCGGCCTTTTTTGTTCATCCGGGCGAAGCCAGTCATGGCGATCTGGGCATGATCACACCAAAAGATGTGGTGATGGCCTTTTCCAACTCGGGCGAGACTGAAGAAATCCTCACCATTCTGCCGCTGATCAAGCGACTCGGTGTACCTTTGATCGCCTTGACGGGCAATGCCCGCTCGAGTCTGGGCAAGGCCGCCGATGTGCATATCGATGTCAGTGTTGAGCAAGAGGCCTGCCCGTTGGGCCTGGCCCCCACTTCGAGCACCACGGTGTCATTGGTGATGGGCGATGCTCTGGCGGTGGCGATGCTGGAGCACCGCGGTTTTACCGCCGAAGATTTTGCCCGCTCCCATCCGGGTGGCCGCTTGGGTCGGCGTCTGCTGCTATTGATCCGTGACATCATGCACACGGCCGATGAAGTGCCCAGTGTTAACGATGATGTGCTGCTGGTAGATGCGCTGATGGAGATGAGTCGCAAGGGCTTGGGTATGACCGCCGTGGTGGACGAGCAGGGTAAGCTGGTCGGCATCTTCACGGACGGTGATCTGCGCCGCGCGGTGGACCAGGGTGTGGATATCTATCACATTAAAGTTGGTGATCTGATGACACGTAACGGCCGTACCGTCGGGCCTGACGAGCTTGCCGCCGAGGCGCTGCATTTGATGGAAACTTACAAAGTTAATGCCTTACTAGTGGTGGATGAGCACAAGCATCTGGTGGGTGCTTTGAATATGCATGACCTGCTGCGGGCCGGCGTGGTTTAGTGAAACAAGGGGAGATACCATGAAAGATATTTTTGCCCGCGCGGCACGGATCAAGTTGCTGATCTTCGATGTGGACGGCGTGCTCACCGACGGTGGCCTGTTCATGGACAAGGATGGGCATGAATACAAGAAATTCCACTCCCGTGATGGTCACGGCATGAAGATGTTGCAACAGAGCGGCGTTGAGGTTGCCATCATCACTGGCCGTACCTCGCAGGTCGTGGAACACCGTATGAATGGTCTGGGCATCAATCTTGTTTTTCAGGGTCAGCATGACAAGCGGGTTGCCTTCAATCAGCTCTTAGAACAGTTTTCTATCAGCCCAGACGAAGTGGCTTATGTCGGCGATGACGTGGTTGACCTGCCGGTGATGCGCAAAGTGGGCTTGGCGGTAGCGGTGCAGGACGCCCACGAGCTCACTAAAAAACATGCGCATTGGCAAACGCCAAGCTGTGGTGGCCGAGGTGCAGCGCGCGATATCTGTGAATTGATCATGGAAGCACAGGGCACGCTCGAGGCGCAGATGGCCGTCTATTTGGAGGTTTAAGACACCGTGGCGACCGCGCTGTCAAAGCGTCATATCACCCTTTGGGTCGTGTTGCTGCTGGCGCTGCTGAGTTTATGGGTGCAACGGCAGGAAGACCAAGGGCTGGAGCAATCAGAAGACGGTGATGCCTTGGTGATGGATTATTCCCTCACCGATTTTGAAATTACCGCCATGGATGAGACAGGCCGGCCCAAACATCGGTTGCAGGGTGAGTCGATGATCCACTATGCCGAAACGGATTATGCCGAATTGGTGCGGCCGCATCTGAAGGTTTATGGTGAAGCGGGTGCCGGGCCGATGTCGCTCGATGCTGATTTGGCCATGGTCTATGAAGGGGGTGAGTCAGTATTGTTACAGGGCGAAGTACGCATGTTGCGCCCGGATGCGCATAGTGGGCATGTAATGGAGGTGCAGACACGTGATGTTTGGTTTTATTCGGAGAGCGAATTGGCCGAGACCAGTGAAAAGGTCACCATCTTGGATGCCCGAGGCACTACCACGGCAAAAGGAATGAAGATAAACCTGAAGGCGGGTACCATGGAGTTGTTGGCGTCAGTAAGAGGTGAGTATGTGTTGGAGTAGAGCGGCTTTGCTGATGCTAGCCTTGCTGTCGGTCAATCTGCATGCGATTGAACCACAGCGTGATGAACCGATTTTTATCGAATCCGACAGCCTCAAGATCGATGATGTTAAAGGCATCAGCATTTATAAAGGGAATGTAGTATTCCGTCAGGGGCCCGATTCGCTCAAGGCGGATGAGCTGGTTATTCATTCAAGCGAACGTCAACAGGTGGACAAAATTATTGCCACAGGCCAGCCTGCCCGGTTTGATCATGACGCCCCAATCCATGAAGAAAAATCCTGGGGTGAGGCCGACACGATTGAATATCATGGCAACGAGTCACTGCTGATTTTGAATAGCAACGCTCGTTTTCAGCAGGGTGATAATCAGTTTTCCGGTAACCGTATCGAATATGAAGCGGATAAAAAGCTGGTCAAGGCCGGCAAGAATGTGGCGGGCGAAGGCCGGGTGCAGATTGTGATTCATCCGCGCAACAAGACGGAAGAGAAGTCAGCACAGGAATGAGTATTCTCGGCGCAGACGCCATCTTTAAATCCTATCGTTCACGCCAGGTAGTCAATGGTGTGTCGCTGGAAGTCAACAGTGGTGAGGTGGTGGGTCTGCTAGGGCCAAACGGCGCAGGTAAGACCACCAGCTTTTACATGATTGTCGGATTGGTAGGCTGCGACAAAGGGCGGCTTTATCTGGATGATCATGACATCACTGCCTTACCTATGCATTCACGTGCCCGAATGGGCATCGGCTATCTGCCTCAAGAAGCTTCTGTGTTTCGCAAGCTGAGTGTGGAAGAAAATATATTGGCGATACTGCAGGTGCAGCCGGGGCTGACCAAACAGATGCGTGAGGACATGCTGGAAGAACTGCTGCATGAGCTGCATATCGGACATATCCGAGAGAGCCTTGGAATGAGCCTTTCCGGCGGCGAGCGGCGCCGGGTTGAAATCGCCCGGGCGCTGGCGATGCGGCCCCAATTCATTCTGCTAGATGAGCCCTTTGCCGGTGTTGACCCCATCTCCGTGATTGATATTCAGCGTATCATCAGCCAATTGCAAGAAAAGGGCATCGGTGTGTTGATTACCGATCACAATGTGCGCGAAACGCTTGGCATCTGTAACCGGGCCTATATCATGAGCGAAGGGCGGGTGATCGCTCTGGGGCAGCCCGATGAAGTAATGGCTAATAAAGATGTGCGTAAGGTCTACCTGGGCGAGCATTTTCGACTCTAGCGCTAATCCAAAAATCACTGAATTGCAATACTGCTATCAAAAGACTATCTGCGTTAAAATTTAAACTTTGATGACGCCGGTTCGATGAAACATAGAAGGACAGGGCAGGAATAATAACCAAAGCATGAAACAATCACTCCAGTTACGTTTAGGTCAGCACCTGACCATGACGCCCCAGCTGCAACAGGCGATAAAGTTGCTGCAGCTTTCCACGCTTGATTTACAGGCAGAAATCCAGGAGGCGTTGGAGAGTAACCCCTTGCTTGAAGTCAATGAAGATAGCGATACGGATGCCGCTGATGACAACTGGGACGAATCTAGGGCTGAGCGTGACACCCAGTCGACAAACGAGACTGATACAGGTCAGTTGTCGCAGGCAGATGAAATAACTCCATCAGCTGATTCACAGGACGCCACAGTTGATCTGCAAAATACGGACATGCCTGATGAATTGCCGGTGGATAGCAATTGGGAAGATGTCTATGACAGTGTGGCGCCAGCCACCAGTGCCAGCACCCCTGCGTCTGATGACCGTGGTTTTGAAAATCAGAGCGGCGCTGAAGAAAGTCTGCAAGACCATCTCATATGGCAAATGCAGCTTACCCCCTTTTCTGCGATTGATCGGCTCATCGCCGAGGCCATCATTGATTCAATCAATGACGATGGTTATCTCTCTACTACCCTGGAAGATATTCTGCAGGGGCTTGGTATGGATGAGGATGTAGGCATTGAAGAAATGGAAGCTGTGCTGCATCAGGTACAGAATTTTGATCCGGTTGGGGTGGCCGCACGTGATTTGCGTGAGTGTTTGTTGTTGCAGCTCAGGCAATATGACGTTTCTCAAAAAGAAGTCGCCGATGCCATCTTGCTGGTGGATACCTATCTCGAACTGTTGGGCAGTCGTGATTACAACACACTGATGCGTAGGATGAAATTGACGCGCGAAGCCTTGCAAGACGCAATTGCCGTGGTGCAGTCAGTCAATCCGCGTCCCGGCGACGTGATTGCTTCGTCACCGGCAGAATATATCGTGCCGGATGTCAGTGTGAAAAAACACAATGGTAAATGGCGCGTGGAGCTCAATATTGAAGCGCTGCCGCAGCTAAAGGTAAATACCCACTATGCCGGCTTGATACGCCGGGCCGACAGTAGTGCCGACAATACCTACCTGCGCAATCAGCTGCAGGAGGCGCGCTGGTTTATCAAGAGCCTGACTAGTCGCAATGAAACTCTGCTTAAGGTGGCCACCGCTATCGTAGAACGCCAGCGCGGCTTTCTCGAGCATGGTGAAGAGGCGATGAAGGCGCTGGTGCTGAATGATATCGCCGAAGAACTTGAGATGCATGAGTCGACGATCTCGCGTGTTACCACGCGTAAATATATGCATACCCCTCGGGGGATTTTTGAACTAAAGTATTTCTTTTCAAGCCATGTTTCAACTGCCTCGGGCGGGGCCTGTTCGTCCACCGCCATTCGTGCGCTGATAAAAAAACTAATTTCGGCTGAAAACCAGGGTAAGCCGTTAAGCGATAGTAAAATCGCCAACATTTTGGAGGGAGAGGGGATCAACGTGGCGCGCCGGACGGTGGCCAAGTATCGCGAATCGATGTCGATACCGCCGTCAAACGAACGTAAGCGCCTAGTATAGATCTTCATTTATAAATCAAAGATGATTAGAAGAATAAAAGCATGGAAATAGCAGAGCTGTTGTCGGCCGATCGGGTCGTGTCTGGGGTGTCTGTCAGCAGTAAAAAGCGTACGCTGGAGGCTGTCAGCAGCCTGCTGGCCGAAGCTGACGGAGTGGAATTGTCTGAGGTCGATATTTTTGACGGATTAATTGCGCGTGAACGGCTTGGCAGCACCGGCTTGGGCCACGGTGTGGCGATTCCCCATGGCCGCTTCAAGGATGTGTCGCAGGCGCTGGGGGTATTCATCAAGCTTGATGAGTCGATTGATTTCGATGCCATTGATGGCGAGCCGGTTGATCTGGTGTTTGCGCTGATGGTGCCGGAAGAGTGCACAGAAGAACATCTGCAATTGTTGGCGGCATTAGCAGAAATGTTCAGTGATAACTCTGTGCGTGAACGCTTGCGCCAAAGCAGCTCATCCGCAGAGTTGCAAGAAATTATCTGTCATTGGCATTCAGCCAAGCACAAGGTTGTCTCTTCTTCGGTCTGACCTTTGCATTCCATGAATGGATCCCGTCCTGCGCGAGCCGGAGTGATGCTGGAGGTGTTTGGCCAGGGTGTGCTGTTGCTGGGCGACAGCGGCACTGGTAAAAGTGATATTGCCCTTGCCCTGGTGGACCGGGGGCATCGTTTGGTGGCGGATGATCTGGTTGAGTTTTATCTCCAGGATGAGAAGTTATTTGGGTGTTGCCGTCCCGGTTTTGACGGTTTTATCGAGATCGCCGGGTTGGGAATAGTCAATCTGCGACAGCTATATGGCGATCAGGCTGTTCAGGACCAGGCATGTCTGGATTTGGTCGTATCTCTCGACCCCAGGCCTGCCGACGAATATGATCATCTTCAACCTGTGCAGTATGAATGGCAGTTGTTGGGCCAGTCTTTGCCTGCTTGGCGTTTGCCTTGCCATGCCCGGTCCAATATGGCGCTCATTGTCGAGACGGCAGTGCGCTTGAACCACGCCCGGCGCCAAGGCTATGATGCAAGCTCAGATCTGCAAACAAGGCTAGCGACCCTATTAACCAAGGAGACAGTATGAAACTGGTGATTGTCAGCGGCTTATCCGGTTCTGGCAAGAGTATCGTATTGCATTCGCTTGAGGATCTGGGGTTTTACTGCATCGATAACCTGCCGCTCAGTCTCTTGCCTTCATTTGCCAACCAGATTTCCAATTCGCCACGGCGCAATTATGAGCACGCAGCTGTAGGTATCGATGCACGTAATCTGAGTGATGATTTTGAAAGTTTTCCCGATGTGTTGGCCGAGATCCGCGGCCTCGGTTTGGGATGTGAAATTCTATATTTACAAGCTGATGATGCCACGCTGATCAAGCGTTTCAGCGAGACCCGGCGCAAACATCCCCTAACCCGTTCTGGCACCTCGCTTGCCGAGGCCATTAGGCGAGAACGCGAGCTATTGTCATCGCTGGCAGTGAATGCTGATTGGTGTATCGATACCAGTCGCACCAATGTGCACCAGCTGCGTGACTTGGTGCGCGAACGCATGCTCAAAGAGGCGCGCTCGCTCACCCTGACCTTTATGTCCTTCGGTTTCAAACACGGTATTCCTGTAGATGCCGATTTTGTTTTTGATGTGCGTTGTTTGCCCAATCCACATTGGGTGCCGCAACTACGTGCCCAGACTGGGCTTGATCAGGATGTCAGGGAGTTTCTCGAACAACAGTCGCTGGTGGATGAAATGTTCGATGACCTAAAGTCATTTATCGAGCGCTGGATGCCACGCTTTCAGGCTGACAATCGCTCATATATGACAGTAGCCATTGGCTGTACCGGTGGTCAGCACCGTTCGGTTTATCTATCCCACCGCTTGGCTGAATATTTTGCTACCACCGAGCTTGAGGTGTTGCTGCGTCACCGGGAACTATCATGAGTGCCGGCTTGCTGATTATTACCCACGAAACAGTCGGTAGTGCTCTGGTCGAGACGGCATCAACGATCCTGGGGATGTGCCCCATGTCGCTGGAGATTATTTCCGTCTCTCCCGGTTGTGCCCCTGAGGATGTGGTTGAAAAGACGTATGCCGCGGTCAGGCGCCTGGACAAGGGCGGCGGTGTTTTGGTGTTAACCGACATGTACGGTTCAACGCCCAGCAATGTGGCTAACCGTCTTTGTGGTGAGGTCGCGGTAAAGGTGGTTGCGGGCCTGAATCTGCCCATGTTGGTTCGGGTGTTGAATTATCCAAACCTGTCGCTGGAAGAACTGGCCTATAAGGCCGTCACCGGCGGTGAGGATGGTATTTTTGTTTGTGAGCCGGATAGTTGTGATATCAAAGACAGTTGAAATTATTAATAAGCTTGGCCTGCATGCACGGGCGGCCTCCAAGTTCGTCAAGCTGGCCAGTCGCTTTGAAAGCACGATCCTGCTGCGCAAGGGCGAACGCGAAGCCAATGGTAAAAGCATCATGGGTGTCATGATGCTGGCGGCCAGTCAGGGCACGGTACTCAACCTGGTGGTAGAAGGTGCGGATGAAGCAGCGGCAATGGAAGCGTTGGATGCGCTGATTGCCGATTATTTTGGTGAGGGTGAATAAGCCCGTGTGTCTCAGTAGGCCGCCACTTACTTAAAAAAGAGCTCAGGAAATGATAGGGCGTTATGCATTATTTACAATTTGCATACAATTTTAGAGTTCGGCCTATCCCGGCATTGGCGTGTCTCCGCGCGCCTGAACTTGTTCTTCAGCTCGAGCGGGTTCTTCGCTCCAGGGCGGCTTATAGGCGCACAAACCCAGTGTCAGCATCCGAGATGCTGGTGAGCCATACGGGCTAGAGATATGTCAAGCCTGAGTCTCAAAGGGATAGGTGTTTCGCGTGGCATTGCCATCGGCAAGGCCTATCTGTTGCAACGTGATCAGCTCAAAGTGCGTGAATACCTGATTCCTCTCAGTTTGATCGAAGCGGAACAGGAGCGCTTCAGGCAGGCAGTTGTAGTCGCTAAGGCGCAGCTGGCCGAGGTGCGCGAACAGATTCCTGCATCAACCCAGGTTGATATCGCATCTTTCATTGATACCCATCTGTTGATGTTGAATGACAAGGCTTTGGCCGAAGATCCAGTCAAACTGATTCATGAACGCGGCTGTAATGCCGAATGGGCGCTAAAACTCCAGCGTGATGCGCTGGTGGCCGTGTTCGAAGATATGGATGATGCCTATCTGCGCACGCGCAAGGATGATGTCGACCATGTGGTCAATCGCATACAGCGCATCCTGCTGAATCAGGACGACAATATTCAGGTCATGATGGATGGCCGTTTGAAAAACTCAGTCATCATTGCTGATGATTTATCCCCCGCTGATGCAGTGACCATGCAGAATGAAGGCATTGTTGCCTTCGTGACTGAATACGGCGGGCCCAATTCACATACCACCATTCTGGCGCGCAGTCTTGGTATTCCGGCCGTGGTGGGGGTAAAGAATGTGTTGCGTTATTTACAGCAGGGCGAACCCTTGGTGGTGGATGGCAATCATGGCGCTGTGTTGGTTGGGCCAGATGAGAAGGGGCTGAAGCACTATCAGCTGCGGCAGCGCGAAGAGCGGCGCCATGTAGCCGAGCTGGGTAAGTTAAAAGAACTGCCTGCGGTCAGTCTTGATGGTTTGGCGATCTCTTTGCAGGCGAATGTTGAGCTGCCTGAGGATCTGGTCATGATGGACAAGGTCGCCGCCAAAGGGGTGGGGCTTTATCGCACCGAATATCTGTTTCTGAACCGCGACCAATTGCCCGATGAAGAGGAACAGTTCGAGACCTATCGGGGCGTTGTTAGAAAATTACGTGGCCGTCCCTTTATCATCCGCACGCTGGATATAGGCGCCGATAAGGCTTTGGGCGCTGAGCAACGTCAGGATCCACGCGGTGTTGCGACCAATCCTGCGCTTGGGCTGCGTGCAATACGCCTTTGTCTGCGTGATACCTCGCTATTCCTGCCCCAGTTAAAGGCAATCCTGCGCGTCTCAGCTGAGGGTCCTGTCAGCATGATGATCCCCATGATTGCTAGCGTGCAGGAGCTGGAACAGGCGATGCAATTGATTCAGCAGGCCAAGCGAGAGTTGCAGGATGAAGGCAGAATTTTCGACGACAGCATGCCGGTTGGGGGTATGATTGAAGTGCCTGCGGCGGCGATTCTGGCTGACGTGTTTGCCAAGCATCTCGACTTTTTCTCCATCGGTACTAATGATCTGGTGCAATACACCATGGCGGCGGATCGTCTCGATAACGAAGTCAATTATCTTTACCAGCCCACCCATCCGGCGGTGTTGCGTTTGATTGATATGACCATCAAGGCTGGGCGCAAGTCGGGCATTCCGGTGGCAATGTGCGGCGAAATGGCAGGTGAACCACGCTATACCCGTTTGTTATTGGGGCTGGGCTTAACAGATTTCAGCATGCAGCCGGCGATGATGCCAGAGGTGAAAAGCATCATCCAGAAAAGTGATGTCGAACAGTTAAACAAAAAGGTGCGCCGGGTCTTGCGTATGTCATCTGCAGCTGATGTGGAAATCTTTGTTGAGCTTTTAAACAGCCAGACTTAAATATTTACACTTTAGGGCTGGCGCCTCTCATACAAGCCCCTTACAATCTTCAGCTGTCTAATTAACTCACGTTTGTTCGTGTATTAACCGCTCCTCTGACGTTATGGCTGAAAATCAGGAACAGCATAAGTCCCAAAAACACCTGCAGCGTTTTTCTGAAGCTCTGGAGAGCGGTCGTCTTATCACCATTCGTCAGATGGTGAATGAACTTCATCCGGCTGAAATCGGTCACCTGCTTGAGTCATTGCCTCCAAACGAGCGTGAGCTTGTTTGGGAAATGGTCGATGCGGAAAAAGACGGTGATGTGCTGAGAAACGTCAACGATGACGTGCGCGCCAAGCTCATCCGCCAAATGGAAACCGATGAGTTGGTGGCGGCGGCTGAGAGCCTCGATACCGACGACCTGGCCGACATTCTTCAAGACCTGCCTGACATGGTGATTCATCAGGTGTTGCAGTCGATGGGTGAGCAGGACAGGTTCCGGCTCGAGGCGGTGCTGTCTTTCCCCGAGGACACCGCCGGTGGTTTGATGAACATCGACACCGTCACGGTGCGACCCAA
The DNA here is from genome assembly GCA_945787735.1 of uncultured Chromatiaceae bacterium. GTDB lineage: Bacteria > Pseudomonadota > Gammaproteobacteria > Tenderiales > Tenderiaceae > Tenderia. The sequence goes on from CALZIQ010000038.1 coordinate 23,964, forward strand.
TGTCACGCTTGATGTGGTATTGCGTTATCTACGCCTGCGCGGTGAGCTGCCAGAAATGACCGACCACCTGTTTGTTGTTAATCGTAACGACCGTTTTCTCGGCCTATTGTCGATCGCCGATATTGTCACCAAAGACCCAGGCTTAGTGGTGGGTCAGGTGATGGTGCACGACTTTGAACCGATACCGGCCGACATGCCGGAGAAAGAGGTGGCAGGTCTATTTGAAAAGCGCGATCTGATTACCGCGCCGGTGGTGGATGATGACGGCAGGCTGCTTGGCCGTATCACCATCGATGATGTAGTGGATGTTATTCGTGACGAGGCCGAGCACTCGATTATGAGTATGGCGGGTCTGGATGAAGAGGACGACATCTTCGCGCCCGTCGTGGTCAGCTCGCGCCGGCGTGGGATTTGGCTGGGTATTAACCTTATTACTGCTTTGATAGCCTCATGGGTCATTGGGCTGTTTGATGCCACCATTGAGCAAGTGGTGGCCCTGGCGGTGCTGATGCCGATTGTGGCCAGCATGGGTGGCATTGCTGGCAGTCAAACCTTGACATTGGTGATCCGCGGCATGGCCCTGGGACATATCGGTCAGGCCAATGCAAGGCATATTCTGACTAAAGAACTGGCCGTAGGCGCCCTCAACGGCCTGCTCTGGGCCTTTGTGGTGGCGGTGGTTGCCACCCTCTGGTTTGAGAACTACATGATTGGCGTCATCATCGGCGCCGCCATGGTCATCAATCTGGTCGCCGCCGCCCTGGCGGGTGCCACCATTCCGCTGCTGATGCGCAAGATGGGTATTGATCCCGCCCTTTCTTCTTCTGTGGTGTTGACCACGGTGACCGATGTAGTGGGTTTTTTTGCCTTCCTCGGTTTAGCCACCCTGGTGCTGCTTTAAGTCATTCTCGCAGAATAAAATTTCCCCAGTATATTCAGGTTTGGTCATGAAAGCGGCCGGCGGGACGATATATTCTAGGTGTCGTTAGCGCCAAGGCTGGATGCAGAATGAGAAGCTATGCCTGAACTGTTTATTGCCCGTCAACCTATCTATAACCGTACCCAGCATGTCTTTGGGTATGAGCTGTTGTATCGGCCGCTGGCAAA
>CALZIQ010000039.1 GCA_945787735.1 uncultured Chromatiaceae bacterium
CCAAACTTCTTCGCCTGCGTCACGGTCAATGCCGCTGTCAGTGTCGTTTTACCATGGTCAACGTGACCGATGGTGCCCACATTTACGTGGGGTTTCGTACGTTCAAACTTTTCCTTGGACATTGATGCACCCTCTATAAATAAAGCTAATGACCCAAAAACTTCTAACCAAAAAACTAATACCTGGAGCCCATGCCCGGATTTGAACCGGGGACCTCTTCCTTACCAAGGAAGTGCTCTACCCCTGAGCTACATGGGCGAAAGCTCTTTAAACTGCGACAATTAAAGAGTGTCGCCCAACTCATAATTATGGAGCGGGTGATGGGAATCGAACCCACGTGTTCAGCTTGGAAGGCTGACGTTCTACCATTGAACTACACCCGCCCAACATCTAAAATCGATCGGTGATGCAGTTCGCTCCGACATCATCCGCTGCAAAACAAGCCTGGTGGAGGGGGGAGGATTCGAACCTCCGAAGGCGGAGCCGTCAGATTTACAGTCTGATCCCTTTGGCCACTCGGGAACCCCTCCAAAACAAAGGCGGCTATTTTGGATTAGAGTTGCCCCCCTGTCAACATCAAAAACAGAAGAAACACCCATTAATCAGCCTGATAGCCCCCTTATCCATCACAAACTGCACTTAACCCTGACATTTCAAGCTGTTATGATGTGCCACATTCAAAATTTAAAGACCGAGACAGGCCATGGCACAGCACAGCATCCTAGTCACCGGCGGCGCGGGCTACATTGGTAGCCACGTCGTTCAGCAACTTCGCGAAAAACACAGAAATGTCGTGGTGCTAGACAATCTAACTACGGGGTTTCAACAGGCCACCCTTGGCGCCGAGCTGATTATCGGCGATACCGGCGATAAAATCCTGGTAAGTCAGATACTTAAAGATCATGATATCGGGGCGGTTCTGCACTTTGCAGCGCACACCATTGTGCCCGAATCAGTTACCGACCCACTCAAATACTATGGCAACAACACCTGCAGCACGCGCAATCTATTAGAGTGCTGCGCCGCCCACGGCGTGAAGCACGTCATCTTTTCATCCACCGCCGCGGTTTACGGCATTCCTGCTGAAGGACTGGCGCGCGAAGATTCACCGCTAAGCCCGATTAATCCCTACGGCACTTCGAAGCTCATGAGCGAATGGATGCTACGTGACTTATCAGCCGCCAGCGACCTCACCCACGTGGTATTGCGTTATTTCAATGTTGCCGGCTGCGACCCACAAGGGCGCATCGGCCAATCCACCCGCAAGGCCACTCTGCTGACCAAGGTCGCTTGCGAGGCCGCTGTTGGCACTCGCGACCAAGTTGCCATCTTCGGCACTGATTACCCCACTCCAGACGGCACTGGCGTGCGCGACTACATTCATGTAGAAGATCTCGCCAACGCCCACTTAATGGCATTGGACTATCTGGAGCAGGGTGGCGAATCAAACACCTTTAATTGTGGTTATGGTCACGGCTACAGCGTGCGCGAAGTATTAGACATGGTCGGCAAGGTCAACGGTGAAGCACTCAATATTAAAGTATTGCCACGTCGCGCTGGCGACCCACCCTCACTCATCGCCGATGCCAGCCGGATCCGTGAAATCCTGGGCTGGCAACCCGCCTTTGACGACCTGGAACAGATAGTACAGAGCGCACTCAACTGGGAACGAAAACTAAAAACCCATGATTTCCGTAACCATTAAAGGTTAAACCTAAGCAGAATGATTAACATCAATCCAAACAAACAAGCACAGCAGGGAGTAGGTGTGAAAAAAGTAATTGCCGCAGCCTTTGCGGGACTAGTCATGGCCGGCAACGTAGCCGCTGAAGAAATCAGTTACGTCAACGATGAACTGACCATTACCATGCGCAGCGGTGCCAGTACCCAGCATCAGATAATCCGCACGCTCAAGAGCGGCACCAAGCTCAATATCATCGAAACCGATAAAGACTCAGGATATTCCTTGGCACGCACCGATGGTGGCACCGAAGGCTGGGTCATTACCCGCTACCTCAGCGCCACACCGATCGCCAAACATCGACTCGCCGCGGCCGAGAAAAAGGCAGCCAAGCTCGAAAAGGAAATTGCCGAACTGCGCAAACAACTGGACCAGACCACCGAATCACGCCAGGCTCTCGACCAGAGCAGCAGCAAGCTAACAAAAGAAAATAGCGCGCTAAGTAAAGAACTTGAGCATATCAAAGAAATCTCGCGCAACGCCTTCACGCTGGATAAAGACAACAAGGCCCTGCGCGAAAAGATGATTAGGCTTGAAACTGATCTGCAAGCAATGGAACAGCAAAACTCAGTACTGAAAGACCGCAGTGCACGCGACTGGTTTATTACCGGCACCGGTGTCACCATCCTCGGCATCCTGATCGGTTTGATCGTGCCCAAGATGCGCATCAAACGCAAATCAAACTGGAACGAACTTTAATATCTAACAAGGCGTAAGGTGCGCACTGCGCACCATTTTCTAAACGCTGGGGAAAACCTTCACAGCGCATCCTACCGCTTTAGCTGGGTCACATCCCGAACCGCGCCGCGCGAGGCACTGGTGGTCATGGCGGCGTAGGCCTGCAAGGCCGCGCTTACCTGACGCTGGCGATTCACCGGCTGCCAAGCAGACGCACCCTTGGCCTCCATCGCCTGGCGCCGAGCCACCAATTTTTCATCAGGCAGTGCGACATTAATGGTTCGATTTGGGATATCGATCTCAATGCTATCCCCCTCTTCCACCAGACCAATTGCACCACCCTCAGCCGCCTCGGGGGAGGCATGCCCAATCGACAGACCAGAAGTGCCACCGGAAAAACGGCCGTCGGTGATCAAGGCACAGGCCTTGCCCAAGCCCTTTGATTTGAGATAACTGGTGGGATACAGCATCTCCTGCATACCCGGCCCGCCGCGCGGACCTTCGTAACGAATGATCACTACATCGCCGGCCTTAACCTCATCAGCCAGTATCGCCGCCACTGCCGCATCCTGACTCTCGAAGATACGCGCCGGACCGGAAAACTTCAGGATCGAATCATCTACACCCGCCGTTTTCACCACACAGCCCTCCTCGGCGATATTGCCGAACAACACCGCCAGACCACCGTCCTTGCTGTAGGCGTGCTTCATATCGCGGATACAACCATTAGCACGATCCACGTCCAGGGTCGGCCAGCGCTTGGCCTGACTAAAGGCCTGCTGGGTGGGCACATTACCCGGCCCGGCCTTATAAAAGGTATGCAGCGCTTCATCGCTGTTACTGCACACATCCCATTGCGCAAGGGCCTTACCCATTGTTTCAGAATGGACGGTGGAAACACTCGTATCGAGCAAACCACCGCGATCCAACTCCGCCAGTATGCCCACCACACCACCGGCACGATGAACGTCCTCCATGTGATAAAGCTGGGTCGAAGGCGCCACCTTGGACAATTGTGGCACCTTGCGTGACAGGCGATCGATATCGGCCACAGTAAAATCCACGCCACCCTCCTGCGCCGCCGCCAACAGATGCAAAATGGTATTGGTCGAGCCGCCCATGGCGATATCCAGACACATGGCATTCTCAAAGGCCGCCTTGGTGGCAATAGAACGCGGCAACACAGAGGCATCATCCTGTTCGTAATAGCGCTTGGCTAACTCAACGGCAATTCGGCCAGCGCGCAAGAATAAATCTTTTCGATCCGCATGCGTAGCCAGCATCGAACCATTGCCCGGCAACGACAACCCCAGGGCCTCGGTTAAGCAATTCATGGAATTGGCAGTAAACATGCCGGAACAGGAACCACAGGTCGGACACGCCGAACGTTCCATAATGGCCACATCCTCATCCGACTCATTCGGGTCAGCCGCCGAGACCATTGCATCGACCAGGTCCAGATGCACTTCCTTACCATCAATAACCGCCTTACCCGACTCCATCGGACCACCGGACACGAACACCACGGGAATATTCAAACGCAATGCTGCATTCAACATGCCGGGGGTAATCTTGTCACAGTTAGAGATACAAACAATGGCATCGGCGCAATGGGCATTGACCATGTACTCAACAGAATCCGCAATCAACTCGCGCGACGGCAGCGAATACAACATACCGCCGTGCCCCATGGCGATACCATCATCCACCGCGATGGTATTGAACTCCTTCGCCACACCACCGGCCGCCTCGATCTCACGCGCCACCAACTGACCCATGTCTTTTAAATGCACATGACCTGGCACAAACTGGGTAAACGAATTCGCCACCGCAATAATCGGCTTACCGAAATCATCATCCGTCATCCCGGTGGCGCGCCACAAAGCGCGGGCACCGGCCATATTACGGCCGCCGGTGGAGGTACGGGAACGGTATTCAGGCATGGGATTAACCTCTGTTCAACTTGATACGAGAAAGGGAGTAAAGATAACAAATTTGAGGGGTTAGCGCGATGGTGAAGTTTATTTCAATTTCTGAAAATTGCCCCCTTCTCATGCCCGAGAAAGTCGTAGCCAGCAGTAAATATCATGAGAATTACCCCAAGGCAGCGGGATAAACTTGACTCTCGAAACTCATCAAATTAACGACCTCGCACTAGCGCTAGAATATTCCCCAGCAAACCCGTGCCCAACTCCCATCTCTATGGCATCATCTAAACCTGAGGGGATCAGTCAGAAATCCTCAAACTTGCAAGCCTTTTTAATACATTTTTAAGGAAATAACGACTGGGGAGGCAAACATGAATAAAAAGAACATTCGTCAGGCAGGACTGACAAAGAAAATTGCGGCAACAATGTTTGGAATTTCACTCATGTTGGGTGCAGCCAACGCTGCAGATGCAACAAAACCAAAGACGGCTGACTACATGATGCCAAGTACTGAGGATCTTAAAACCTATCTCCGGCCACTAAAAGTGCCACAAGGTAATAACAACACCAACACACCTGAACGTATCGAGTTGGGCAAGCAACTATTTTTTGACCCGCGCCTATCCGGCTCTAACTTTATCAGTTGCGCGACCTGTCATAACCCAGCCTTGGGCTGGTCCGATGGACAACCAACCGCCATTGGCCACGGCATGCAGGTATTGGGGCGCGCAACACCAACCATCTTGAATACGGCCTATCAGCGTTTTCAGTTTTGGGATGGACGCGCCGCAAGTCTGGAGGAGCAAGCACTCGGCCCGATTGTGGCGGCCGGCGAAATGAATCAACCCCTGGATGAACTCGTTGCCGAACTGAAAGCCATACCAGGCTATGTTAAGAAGTTTGAAAAAGCTTATCCAGGCAAGGGCATTTCCCCAGACACCATCGCAAAAGCGATCGCGGCATTTGAACGCACAGTTGTTGCCACCGAATCTGATTTCGACCGCTGGTTGACCGGCGTCGAAGACGCCATGAGCGAAGAAGCGCTTTGGGGGTTTGTGGTGTTTAAAGGCAAAGGGAACTGCATCGCCTGTCATAGCGGTCATAATTTCGCAGACGACAAGTTCCACAATATCGGCATGAAGGACATAAAAGATCCAGGACGTTACGCCATTGAAAAAGACGAAAAAATGAAGGGGGCATTCAAAACTCCCACCCTACGTGACATCTCCCTGACAGCCCCCTATATGCATAACGGTGCTTATGACACACTGGAAGAAGTAGTTGAACACTACGATAGTGGAGGTTTTGAAAATACAGGCACCCTGAGTAGCGACATGAAACCCTCACTAAACCTATCTGAGCGTGATAAAAAAGCGCTGGTTGCCTTCATGAAATCACTGACCGGTGATCCTGCGGACATTACCGTGCCACAATTACCGGCAAAATAAAAACCGTTTTCCGGGGCGGCACAGCACCATGGTGCAGCCCCGGCTTAGCCATACACAGCACGCTATAGCAGAGAAAATAAACGATTAAGATTTCCGCGCTTGTCGACACACCTCAAGCTGTCGCCTGACCTCGTCTATCCCAAGCCCCTTCAACAACTTCATATTATTTTCAGGTATCGCCTCAACATCAGGATAGGTCGCCCGCGCCTGCTCAACATTCTCTTCCAAGATTAAATGAAACATGGGATAGGGGCTGCGATTTGTGTAGTTGCGCACATCCCCTTCATCGAGATCGGCAAATTGGTAGTCAGGATGAAAACTGGCCACCTGGATAACACCCTGCAAGGCGAACTGCTCGATCAACATATCAACCACATTAAGAAATTGATTGTAATCATCAAATGCTTGTAGGCAATTGGGAACGACCAAAATAGTAGTTTCGAGTTTGGCGTGGTCGGCATCACGCAACAACATCAGCTCATTAATTAAGTCATCCACCAAGTCATTTTCATTGCTGGCCTGGGTACACACGTAGCGAATTGTTTGATTGCGTGCGGGTTTGTGAGCAAAGGGGCAAAGATTGTGATGAACGACCACATTCTCAACCCAGCAGCGTGTTTCCGCAATCACCTGATCTTTATTCGACATCGATCAACTCAACCCCATCACCTAATGCAATCTCACCACCTTGCAATACACGGCAGCAAACACCTCCTCGCCAATCAACCGCTAACGCTTGAAACAACCCTTCATACGCTTCTTCCATGCGCTCACACGGATCGGTCTCTTTTGTTATCAATAGCTGCAAGTCACCAATTTTAAGCATGCGCCCCTGGGTCTCCTTTAGGTCCAACCCTTCTATGAGCAAATTGGCACGGCGAACGGTCCATGGCAGAATGACACCAGCGGCATTACACGCTGCCTGCCATCCTTCTCGACTCAGCACAGTTACTTGGCGCTTGCCAGGCTTGCCACGAAAATCATCGGCCACGCCTTTTTCTAGCGTGACGGCTGCCGTCTGCATCAACTGCATTTCAGCACGTTTTTTTGCCCGTTTTGCGATGCCCAGCAACTGCGCCACGTTCACTTCTCCGAAATCAAATCAAGCAACAGCTAGTATAAAACCTTTCACCGCCACATCAGGCGTTCAATTCAGAAATAGCGTAAAATCGCCTCTCTGCATAGAAGTTGAAGCACCTGGAGCACTCTCAATGAACACCCCTTCAAGCAAATTGGCCAAACTGGAAAAGAAATTATTGCACTACACCGGCAAGGCGATCGCTGATTTCAATATGATTCAAAAGGGCGATAAGGTGATGTTGTGCCTTTCCGGCGGTAAGGATAGCTTCACCCTGCTCTATTTACTCAATCAACTGCGCAAACGCAGCAACAACAAGTTTGAACTGTTTTCCGTTACCCTAGATCAGGGTCAACCCGGCTGGAATGATGCGGGCTTACGCGCCTGGATGGCGCAGCAAAAGATCCCTTTTGACGTCTACAAGCAAGATACTTACTCGGTCGTAATCGAAAAAGTGCCTGAGAATAAAACCTATTGCTCGCTCTGTTCGCGCTTGCGCCGCGGTTCGATTTATACCTATGCCGCGAAAAATGGCTACACCAAGATTGCACTGGGGCATCACCGCGATGACATGATTCAAAGCCTGATGATGTCGATTCTCTACAATGGTGAGGTTAAATCCATGCCGCCCAAACTGCTGACCGACAACAAGGACCATATCGTCATCCGGCCGCTAGCCTATTGTCAGGAGAAGGACATCGCCGAGTTCTCCAAGTTGATGGAATTTCCCATCATCCCCTGCAACTTGTGCGGATCACAGGAGAATCTGGCACGGCAACGCATCAAAAAGCTGATCAACGACCTGGCCGATGAAAATGAAAAGATCCCCAGCAACATGCTGCACGCCCTACAGGCGCTACAACCCAGTCAATTAATGGACAAGCGTCATTGGGATTTCAAAAACCTGGAAAAAGAGCGCCTGCAAGCAGGCGATGAGACCAGCTTTTTGCCACAAGCCGATCCTTTTTAAACTCTAGCTCGATATCACGATCGCCGTTCCAGAACGTACCAGGCAAAGAAAAAGGGGAGTGGACATAATCCACTCCCCTTCGAGCACTTTCTGGCAAAGCCAGTAAATTTTTCTTTTTTTTACACCATCAACTGGCTCGTCACCAGTGATAAGGAAATCACAGCACCCAGGCCACCAATCAACAGCGAAAGCGTGTGTTCTATTACAGGTTTTTTTATTTCTCTGTACATGGTGTTTTCCCCCCGGAAAATACCAAACAAGACGTTATTTTTATGCCATCAACTCAGTGGCAAACAGAGCAACTGAAACAACGATACCCAAAATCCCAGCCACTGCACCAAAAGTCTTTTCCATGATTATCTCCTCGAGAATGTATGTTTTGAATAAAAGGTTCCCCAACCTACTCACTGGGACTACGTCAAACCAGTGCTGGAGAGAACCTTAGCAAAATACTAAGGTTTTTTGCAAGTATTTTTTACTAAATTACTCAAGTTTAAAGCGCTTGATTTTTATAGGGATTTTTACCCCTTCTAACTTAAAGCTTATTTAGTGATGCGGATGAAAGGTGCAAATGTTCATAAAAAAAGCGACAATCAACAGCACTCGAAATACGAACTCATTCAGGATTTCAAAGACTTAGCAAGTTACTCGGAAATAGGATATATCTGTGAGCAGCGACACAAGCGGCAAGAATCAACAATTCGTCCACTGGTTTCGCCAGTCATCACCCTATATCCATGTCTTTCGTGGCCGCACCTTTGTCCTAGCATTTGATGGTGCAGCGGTTGCTGACGACAAATTCCCCGGACTGATTCATGACATCGCCCTGCTCAACAGCCTGGGTATTCGTCTGGTTCTCGTCCATGGTGCACGCCCCCAGATTGAACAACGCCTGCAACAACAGCAGGCAAAAATCGACTATGTGAATGAACTGCGCATCACTGACGACACCGCGCTTGCTTGCGTTAAACAGGCGGTAGGCAGTGTCAGGGTAGAGATCGAGGCGCAGCTTTCCATGGGCGTGGCGAATTCGCCCATGGCCGGCGCGCGCATTCGGGTGGCATCGGGCAACTACGTCACTGCGCAGCCTCTGGGGGTGCGGGACGGGGTCGATTACTGCCACACCGGCGAGGTGCGCCGCATCGACACAGTGGCGATTCAGCAACGCCTCAATGATGGCGCTATCGTGTTGGCCTCACCACTGGGTTATTCCCCCACAGGCGAGACATTTAACCTGACCGCTAACGAAGTGGCCACAGCCATCGCGACTGCTCTACAAGCTGACAAACTTCTTTTTCTCACCGAAGGCGATGGCATTCATGACAGCGACAACCTTTTACTGCGCGAGCTGAATACGGAACAGGCGCAGCACTTGCTGACACGACAACAAAACACGCCGGATGAGTTAAATTACCTGCGCCACGCTATCCAGGCCAGCCAACGCGGAGTTGAGCGCACGCATTTGATCGACCGTCACATCGACGGCTGCCTGTTACAGGAATTGTTTACCCGTGACGGCATCGGCACCTTGATCGCTGCCGGCCTGTTCGAGGAGACCCGTCAGGCGACCATCGACGATGTGGGTGGCATCCTGAATCTGATTAAACCTATGGAAGCAAGCGGCATGCTGGTTCGGCGTTCACGCGAACAACTGGAGCTTGAGATAAACCATTTTATTGTGGTGGAACGTGATGGCACCACTGTCGCCTGCGCGGCATTTTATCCCTATGCACAGGAAAATGTGGCCGAGTTGGCCTGCCTAGCTGTGCACCCAGACTACCGCAACGCCAAGCGTGGCGGCGAGTTGCTGGACTATACCGAACGACTGGCCAAACAGCGCGGCATCGAGCGCTTGTTCGTGCTGACCACACATACCGCCCACTGGTTTCAGGAAAGGGGTTATGAGAAGGGAGAACTGGAAGACCTGCCGGTAGAACGACAGAAGCTCTATAACTATCAGCGTAAATCCAAGGTGTTTATTAAGCAGCTTTAGGCATCAGGGTGCGCACCGCGCACCAAATATATTATCCGCTTGCCGTCATGCCCTGACAGAATGGTGCACAGTGTGTACCTACTTGTTGCCAGCCCTGACCAACCCCCCCATACCGGCCTCAATGAGCGCATTGCCGAGAAACTGGCGGATTTCTTTGGCGGTCTCCATCTCCAAAACCGCATCCAGTAATTGTGTGGCCCGCGCGCGATCTAGCTGGCGAATCACCCATTTGACCCTCAACAAGCTCGAGGCGCTCATGCTGAGCGAGTCCACCCCCAAGGCCAGCAGAACCACCACCGCCCTTGGGTCGCCGGCCATTTCACCACAGACACTGACCGGACACTGATACTTTGCCGCCCCCTCGATTACCTGCTTGATAGCGAGAATCACCGCCGGGCTGAGGCTGTCGTACAATTCGGCAACATTGCCGTTATTGCGGTCCACCGCCAGCAGATATTGAGTCAGATCATTGCTGCCAACGGATACAAAATCAACCCGACGTGCCACTGACTCGATCTGGTAAATCAACGATGGCACTTCGATCATGACACCGACACGCGGCTTGCTCACCGTTTCGCCGTCTTCAAGTAACTCGCGATAGCCCTGCTGTATCAAACCGAGGGCTTCATCCAGCTCGGCGATGCTGCTAATCATGGGCAACAAAATACTCAATCTGTCTGAACCATCACCTGCGCGCAGCATAGCCCGCACCTGGGCCAGAAAAAGTTCGGGGTGGTCGAGCGTGATGCGAATACCACGCCAGCCAAGGAAAGGGTTATCTTCCTTAATGGGGAAATAGGACAAGCTTTTGTCACCGCCCACGTCCAAGGTGCGCAGCACCACCGGCCTGGGCTCAAAGGCATCCATGACCTGGCGATAGATGCGGTACTGTTCGTCCTCGCTAGGAAAGCGATCTCGCACCATAAAAGGAAACTCGGTTCGGTAGAGCCCGATACCTTCTGCGCCACTTAGCAATGATGGGGTAATATCAGACAATAGGCCGGTGTTGGCATACAGCGGAATCCGATAACCATCAGGTGTCTCAGCCGGTTCATCACGCAGACTGGCCAACTCGGCCGTCATTTGCGTCTCTTCTGCGGCAAGGCGTTTGTACTCAGCGAGCACATTTGCTGAAGGCGAAATATAGACTCGGCCGTTATAGCCATCCGCAATCAGCGACTGCCCTTCCAGCCTCGACACGGGCAAGTCCTTGACACCGACAACTGCAGGAATCCCCAACGCGCGCGACAAAATGGCCACATGGGATGACGATGATCCCTTGGCCGAGATCACCCCGACCAAGCGGTCGATTGGCGCCTCGGCCAGCATGGTGGCGGTGATTTCATCGCCCACCAGCACCGTCTTTTCCGGATAAGGCGGCGGTTTGTGCCGCCCCTTTTGCAGACAACTCAGCAACCGTCGCCCCAGATCCCTGACGTCTTCCGAGCGCTCACGCATATAGGGATCATCCATACTCTCGAATACCTGGATATGTTCCTTGATGGTGTCGCGCAGCGCACCTGAGGCCCAGCTGCCGGCACGAATTCGGCTGATCACCTGATCAATCATGCTGGCGCTGCCGAGCATCTGCAGATAGGCATCAAACAGAGCTTGGTCGTCCTGACTCAAGGCTGTGCTGAGACGTGCCTGCAATTCGCGGATATCAGTCTGCGCCAGGGCAACGGCCTCACAGAACACGTCAACTTCGGCTTCCACATCCTCCACCTGGCGGTCCGGCACGGCGTCCAAATCGGCGGGGGGATATATCACCAGCCCGGTGCCAATGCCGACCCCGGCAGAACCGGGTAAACCTGCCAGCGAGACGCCATCATTAACATCCGTCATCAGCCTGGAAATACCACCACTAACCTCAGCATGGGCAATAGCGCCAGCGAGTTGCGCCGCCACTGTCAACAAAAAGGCAGTCTCATCCTCTTCAAAACGCCGCTGGGCGCGCTGCTGTACTACCAGCACACCCAACACCTTGCGATGATGAATAATCGGCACACCCAAAAAGGCGTGAAATTCCTGCTCATCAGTACCGGGGATGTAATAGAAACGGGGATGATCAGTGGCATTATCCAGATTGACTGCCTCAGCACGTTCGGCCACCAGGCTGACCAGGCCTTCACCAAACCCCAGGCAGGCATGCCCTATCGCTTTGGGGTTGAGGCCATCCGAGGCCATCAGGATATGACACTGTCGTTTCTCGTTAGCGAGATAAGCAGAGCAAACATCCACCTGCATCGCCTCTTTGACACGCTGAACGATGATTGTCAGCGCCTGCTCAATATTATTTGCCTGACTGACTTCCTGAATGATACGGCGCAGGATGGTTAACATAGGATGCTCAAGGCCGACGGGCATCTTGAGCGGGCGAAAACGCCTGTTTGTCATATCCTAGCAGATGGGCCAGCTCCTGCAAGGCCCGGCTATAGACATCTCGTTTGAAGTGCACCACTTCACTCACCGGGCGCCAGTAATCCACCCAGCACCAGTGATCAAATTCGGGATGGGATGTCAGGTCGAGGCGGACTTCGTTTTCATCGGCCAGCATACGCAACAGAAACCAGACCTGTTTCTGGCCAATGCAAACCGGTTTACTGTGACGACGAATCAGACGTTTTGGCAGACGATAACGCAACCAACCACGGGTGGCGCCGATGATTTCCACATGCCTGGAAGACAGGCCCACTTCTTCGGTTAGCTCACGAAACATGGCCTCTTCCGGGGTCTCGTCAGAACGAATACCTCCCTGCGGAAACTGCCACGCATCCTGTCCTATGCGTCGGGCCCAAAACAGCTTACCTTCGCCGTTGGTCAGTATAATCCCGACATTTGGTCGATACCCATCCGAATCAATCACTTAAAGCCTGTATAATTATTATGTATTGGAACTTATTGTTCCACAAACTCACCGAGTTGATCAATTGGACAATCAGCTCGGACCAATTGCTTGCCATTTACCTTTAATAGAATAGCGCCTATTCTTGGCGATTTTGCAGAAAAGCCTTGGAGAAACCTGTGGATCTGGCGATTTTCGACCTCGACAATACCCTTCTGAATGGAGACAGCGATTACCTCTGGGGGCGTTTTCTGGCTGCCGAAGGCATTGTCGACGGCGAGTTTTATGAACGTGAAAACCAGCGTTTTTATGACGAATACAAGGCTGGCACGCTGGATATTTTTGAGTTTCTTCGCTTTTCTCTGCGGCCGCTGGCGGAAAACGACCTCGACAAAATGATGGCGCTGCGACAGCGGTTTATCGAGACACAGATCATTCCTATCATCTTGCCCAAAGCACGCCAGCTTCTCAAAAAACACCGAGATCAGGGCCATGTACTGCTGATCATCACCGCGACTAACCATTTTGTTACCCAACCAATCGCTGAAATACTGGGCATCGACGACCTCATCGCCACTGACCCGGAATTCAGACAGGGTCGCTACACCGGCAAAGTCAGTGGCACACCCTCTTTCCGTGAAGGCAAGGTGGAAAGACTCAATGCCTGGCTGAAACAGAATGGCTACAATCTGGCCTCAAGCTGGTTCTATTCCGATTCTCACAATGACCTGCCATTATTGGAAATGGTGACCCACCCCATCGCCGTGGATGCGGACGAAACATTGTTACAACACGCCGAATTCAAGGGCTGGCCTATTATCAGTCTTAGGGACCACACTGATTAGAACCACGTATGTCGGTGCTAAAACGCAAACAATTCACCCTGGTTTTACTCGGCCTGAGCAGCCTGTCTCTGCTTACGTTTTTGTGGGGCATAACGCGGGGCAGCGTAGACCTGACCCTTGCCCAACTCTGGCAAGCCTTATTCGACAATGAACAGATTGAACACCAACTCATCTTCGATCTACGCCTGCCTCGCCAGCTCAGTGCCTTCGCCGTTGGTGGCCTGCTTGCACTGGCTGGAGCACTGATGCAAACCCTTTTGCGCAATCCTCTCGCCGACCCTTATGTGCTGGGTATCTCTGGGGGTGCTGCCGTTGGCGCGCTCTTGATCATGCTGCTTGGGCTAAGCGGTCTCTGGCTCACCGGTGGCAGCTTTATAGGCGCCCTGCTCTCCATGCTGCTGGTGTTCACTCTTGCCCACGGAAAAGGCAGCTGGACTACCACACGCCTGCTGCTGACTGGCGTCATTGTCGCTGCCGGCTGGGGGGCTTTGATCAGTTTCATCCTATCTATTAGCCCGGATACCAACCTGCGCGGCATGCTGTTTTGGCTGATGGGTGATTTCAGCCAAGCCGGTAATCCCGGTACAGCCCTTATGATCATGATACTAGGACTCGCCTTGTGCCTGCCAATGGCACGCAATTTGACCCTGCTTAGCCGGGGTGAACTTCAAGCACAGGCCTTAGGCGTAGATGTGGCACGCATGCGCTGGGGCATCTATTTTCTCGCCTCGTTACTCACTGCGATAGCCGTGACCCAGGCAGGCAGCATTGGCTTTGTAGGCCTGGTGGTGCCTCACATGGTGCGCCTAGCGATCGGCAATGATCAGCGCCTATTACTACCTGCCAGCGTATTACTCGGCGGCACCCTATTGGTCTGCGCCGATACCCTGGCGCGCACAGTGATTGCACCACAACAATTACCTGTAGGCGTCATCACCGCCTTTCTCGGCGTGCCGCTATTTTTATATCTGCTGCGTCGGAGCCAATTTTCATGAGTCTGTTAGAGGCAGATGGCCTTTCGCTCAGCATCGGCGGCAAACAAGTATGTAAGGCCCTTGAATTCAGTATTGAGAGCGGACAATGCTGGGCTATGCTCGGCCGCAATGGTGTTGGCAAAACAACCCTGCTTCATACCCTGGCGCAAATACGCCCTACATACTCTGGAAAGATCACGCTCAATGGCATCAAGTCAGACCAGTTGTCAAAACACGACATCGCCCAGCAGTTGGGTGTTTTGTTTCAACAGCAAGAAGACGCCTTCCCCGCCACTGTGTTGGAAACGACACTTATTGGTCGCCATCCTTATTTGAAAGCTTGGCAGTGGGAATCTGCGCATGACCACGACATTGCCCTAACAGCTTTAAAGCAAGTTAAGCTCGATCATCTACTCGAACGCCAGGTCTCGACCTTATCCGGTGGTGAGCGCCAACGCCTGGCCCTAGCGACACTGCTGACTCAGCAACCCAAGCTGTTGCTGTTAGATGAACCAACCAACCACCTCGACCTTCATCAACAAATCCATGTGCTGGAACAATTAAAAACATGGGCAGATCAACAGCAGCGTGCCCTGCTTATGACGCTGCACGATATCAATCTTGCCTGGCGCTTTTGTAGCCATGCACTCATGCTGTTTGGTCATGGTGAAGTAGTGTGCGGCACAATTGATGGCGTGCTGACGGAGCAGAATTTGGAGCGACTCTACTTGCATCCTATTCAGAAAGTGGCAGGGAAATGGGGGCAAGCCTACCTACCCCTATAAGCAAGCCATGCACAATGACACTTTGTCCTCCTCTCTCTTAGGGAGAGGGCAGGGGTGAGGGTGGTTGAAAACACCCTTCCAAGAAAGAATTCCTACCGCCCTCACCCCCGACGCAAAAAAATAACCAGGGTGAGCGAAATAGCGATTTAAGACTTACAAGAATGAATCTTTGCTCACGGCGCGATGCGCGGCATCTTGTTTGGTGATAACACCCTGACGCACCAGCTCAACCAGGCATTGATCCAGGGTCTGCATGCCAAGGCCCTGACCGGTCTGAATGGCAGAATACATCTGCGGTACTTTGTTTTCACGGATCAAGTTACGAATCGCCGGGGTACCGACCATAATTTCATGCGCGGCAACTCGGCCACCACCCACGCGCTTCAACAGGGTCTGCGAAATAACCGCACGCAGAGATTCCGATAGCATGGAACGCATCATGTCTTTTTCCGCTGCGGGGAAAACATCGATGATACGGTCAATGGTCTTTGCCGCCGAACTGGTGTGCAGGGTACCGAATACCAAGTGACCGGTTTCCGCCGCGGTCAGAGCCAGGCGAATGGTTTCAGGGTCACGCATCTCACCTACAAGAATGATGTCCGGGTCTTCACGCAGGGCTGAGCGGAGTGCTTCAGAAAAACCGAGGGTGTCACGATGCACCTCACGTTGGTTAACCAGACATTTCTTACTTTGATGCACAAATTCGATCGGATCCTCGATGGTGAGGATGTGACCAAACTCAGTATTGTTTTTGTAATCCATCATCGCAGCCAAGGTGGTTGATTTACCCGAACCGGTCGGCCCCGTCACCAGCACCAAACCACGCGGGTTGTTTGAGATATCCTTGAACACCGCCGGACATTTCAATTCTTCCAATGACAGAATGTTCGATGGGATAGTACGAAATACACCACCGACACCACGATTGTGATTAAAGGCATTAACACGAAAACGGGCCAGACCGGGAATCTCGAATGAAAAGTCTGTTTCGAAGAACTCTTCAAAGTCCTTACGCTGACGGTCATTCATGATGTCATAAAGCATGTTGTGCACTGCTTTGTTATCCATCGGCGGCACGTTGACGCGACGTATATCACCATCGACGCGGATCATTGGTGGCAGACCCGCTGACAAATGCAAATCCGATGCGGCGTTTTTTACACTAAAGGCCAGCAACTCGGCTATATCCATGGCATTCCCCTTACTTTTATTTGCTATGTAAAACTATACTGCGAGGATGATTCCCTATCATTAACGGCATGATTATCAACTTCTTGACGCGCCGACAACCCCATTTTGCTCAACTGATACAATAGCCTTCCATCACGTAATGGGCAACGCCAATGGAAACAATACAACAGCGCCTTGATCAAGTCTTGCACCAAATTCACAGCACCGAAAGCAATTACAATCGCCCACCCGGCTCAGTAACACTCTTGGCAGTGAGCAAGACCTGGCCATTGGAAGACATTCTACAGGCCTCAGCAGCTGGCCAAACATGTTTCGGTGAAAACTATGTACAAGAAGCCGTCTCCAAGATTGATGCCTGTCCGACCAAACTTGAATGGCATTTCATTGGCCGAATTCAATCAAACAAATCACGTGACATCGCCACACGCTTTGACTGGGTGCACAGCGTCGACAGTCTTAAACTGGCCAGACGACTGAGCGAACAACGACCCAAAAACCTTGCTCCACTCAATATTTGTCTACAGGTAAATATCAGTGACGAACAGAGCAAGTCCGGGCTGTCCCCCGACACCGTCATCGCGCTTGCTCGACAGGTGGCTGAACTGCCTAATGTCAAACTGCGCGGCCTGATGGCCATCCCAGCCGCATCGCAGGACTTCGAGCAACAGCGCGCCGTTTTCAGACAAGTGCGTATGCTGCAACAAGAACTGATTGAACAGGGTCTAGCGCTAGATACACTATCGATGGGGATGTCCGCCGACATGGCAGCTGCCATCGCTGAAGGCGCCACCATCGTCCGCGTCGGTACCGCCATCTTCGGCCAACGCCGGGCTCAGCTTGCCTGATTGGGCCGACACAATGATTGCGGTACACTCGGTCTTGATAAGACGTGGCACCATCCCTATCTCAAAATAAATTAAGAACGGACGCAGACACGCAATGGAAACGCTCAAGATCAGTTTTATCGGTGCAGGCAATATGGCCAACAGCCTCATTGGCGGCCTACTTGCCGATGGCAAGGCACCCGCTAGCATCAATATCGCCGATATCAACCAAGAACAACTACGCACTCTGCAACAGCGCTTTGCGGTGACAATCTGCCAAACCAATCGCGAGGCGGCGGAAGCGGCAGATATCCTGATTCTCGCCGTTAAACCCCAAGGTTTAAAGGCCGTGGCGGAAGAAATGCGCGACAGCGTGCAAACCAAAAAACCGCTGGTCATATCAATCGCCGCCGGCGTGCGCGAACAGGATATCAACCGCTGGCTGGGAAATAACGTGGCTATTGTGCGCGCCATGCCCAATACCCCGGCGCTCATCCAGACAGGCGCCACCGCCCTGTATGCCAATAGCAAAGTTAGCCAAGAGCAGCGCAATACGGCCGAAACTATTCTGCGCGCGGTTGGCGTGACAGCGTGGCTTGATGAAGAACGGCACATGGATACCGTCACTGCTTTATCCGGCAGCGGGCCAGCCTACTTCTTTTTGTTTATGGAGGCTATGGAAGCTGCAGGACAGGAGCTTGGTCTCGATGCAGAAACCGCACGCTTGCTGACTCTGCAGACCGCATTTGGCGCCACCAAAATGGCCTTGGAAAGTAGTGAGAATTGCGCCACCTTGCGCCAACGTGTCACCTCACCTGGCGGTACAACTGAGCAGGCCCTGCGTGTTTTCGAAACAGGTGATTTGCGCAAACTGATAAAACAGGCCATAAATGCCGCTGCTAAACGCTCGGAAGAACTGGCCCAACAGCTTGGAGAAGAAAATTAATGGACGGCTATTTTTCATCTGCGGCAGCCTTTTTGATCGAGGCGCTATTCGGATTCTATATGGTGATTGTGCTGTTACGTCTGATGCTGCAAATGGTTAGAGCCGATTTCTACAATCCGCTGTGTCAGTTCATTGTCAAAGTGACTAACCCTCCGCTTAAGCCTCTGCGCCGCATTATCCCAGGGGTGGCCGGCGTTGACATGGCATCAGTATTGTTGCTGTTTGCCCTGCAAATGGCCAAGATTGCCCTGATTGCCTTCGCCCTTGGCAGAGTGCTTTCGTTGCCAGGTCTCGCAGTGCTGTCAGTGGCTGAACTCATCGGCCTGCTGCTGAACGTTTATATGGTCAGCATTCTAATTCAGATAATCCTCAGCTGGGTCGGCCCCGGCACTCCAAATCCACTCACCGGCATTCTCTACGCCATCAATGAGCCAATAATGCGACCTGCGAGAAGAATACTGCCACCAATTTCTGGTATTGATCTGTCGCCGATTCTGGTGTTTCTAGCGATTGGGCTGCTAAAAATTCTAATCGTTAGCCCTCTACTCGATGTGGGTCGTGGCCTGGCTTGATGGCGCATTCAAGCCATCCAACACCTTAAATGTATAAAACCCCTCAAACCTTGTTCGAAAAGCGGACCTGCGACACACTTTTTACACCCTAGATCTCAGATAAAATTAAAAATCTAAAGCCATACAAGTGCCTGACCGATAACTAGTTGGCATCGAGTAAAATCTCGCTGGCAAGGCTGTAGAAACAACAACTTAACTGGACATCAACTAGCACGGATACCAAAGGGATTATGGAGGAAGATCTTTTCAAACAACAGATGCGGGCCTTTGACCGCTGGAAAGCTGAGCTGATCCAAGTTATCCAGGACTATAATCATTGGCTTGAAAGTCACGGAAGAGGAGATGCCGACACCAGTGTCCGTCTCTTTGATGTGATTGAATCACTCAAATCTGATCATTTAACCGTTGCCTTTGTCGCTGAGTTTTCGCGCGGCAAGACCGAATTGATCAATGCCATCTTTTTTGCTGATTACAAACGCCGATTGCTTCCTTCCGAAGCTGGGCGCACAACCATGTGCCCGACCGAGCTGTTTTATGATCATGACGAAGGACAAGCTTATATCCGCCTGTTACCGATCGAAACTCGGCTACAGGACAAAAGCATCTCCGAGCTGAAAAAAGACACCGATCAATGGAAGACCATAAATCTCGATGTGAACTCACCCGACCAAATGGTGGAGGCATTGAAAGAAGTGGTCACCACCAAGAATGTCCCCCTGCAGGATGCCATCGATATCGGCCTGTATCATGACGAATCGCCGCGCCGTCGCAAGACCGATGATCAACCGCCAACTGAAATCGAAATTCCACAATGGCGCCATGCGATGATCAGTTTTCCGCATCCTCTATTACAGCAAGGGCTGGCAATTCTCGACACCCCCGGCCTGAACGCCTTAGGGACTGAGCCTGAACTGACGCTTAACATGCTGCCCAATGCCCATGCCGTGGTCTTTATTCTGGCCGCTGATACGGGTGTTACTCGCAGTGACCTGGATGTTTGGGAATATTACATCAAGGAATACCGCGGTAACGGTGAGAAAGGCCTGGTTGCCGCACTGAACAAAATAGACACCCTGTGGGATGAGATGAAGAGCGAAGAAGAAATCTGCGCCACCATCGATACGCAGCGAAGAGAAGTATCCAACTCCCTTGGCATAGACCTTAGTAGCGTCTTTCCTGTTACCGCACAAAAGGCATTATTAGCCAAGACCAAAGATGACCATGAGCTCCTGGAAAAGAGCCGCTTAATTGATCTGGAACGATATCTGGCCAATAAAATCATCCCAGCCAAACAGGGTCTGATTCGGGACAATGTCGTAGGTGAAATCGGTGAGCTGATTAGAAACAACCGCAATAGCGTGGCCGCTCACTACAAGCAATTCAAATCACAGCTGAATGACTTAAAGTCAGCCAGTGGCAAAAACACTACCTTGATCCAGCATCTGATGCGTAAGGCACGCGAGAAACAGGCAGCTTATAACAGCAACATGGAATACTTCCAATCAAGCCGCCGCACATTGAATCAACATGCCAAGCTGCTGCTCAATGAACTGAGCTTGAAGAAGTTTGACACTGTTGCAACCAATGCACGCAAAAAAATGACCGATAGTTGGACCACTGCCGGCCTCAAAGGCGGCATGATGACACTGTTCGACGGCATCCGCGACACTATGGACATAGCCACACGCCATGCCGATGACACCCACAACCAGATTATCAGCATCTATCAGAAATTCGAAAAGGAAAACGAGCTTAAGGCACTCGACCCAAAACCATTCTCGACGGATAAATACGATGCTGAAATGAAGAAGCTGTATGAACAGGCAGAAGAGTATCGCAGCAGTCCAGTAACAACCATGACTGAACAAAACTTCGTAGTGAAAAAGTTTTTCATCTCACTGGTCAGCCATGCTCGAGACATCTTCTTCCAGGCTAACCAAGAAGCTGAAACCTGGTTCAAGGACATTATGATTCCACTGGCCAAACATGTGACCGAGCACAAACAGATCCTAGAACAGCATATGGAAACGCTTTACAAGATCAACGAATCAAAAGACAACATCGCTTCAAAAACTGCAGAACTCGAATCTCACTGTCGAAAGCTGGCTGAACAACACGCAACGCTCGATAGCATGTACAAGAAACTGCAGAACCCAATTGAGGGTTCAAGCGATGATGACCAATCAAAACAGGCCGCCTCTGCCTGAGGCGGTCTAACTCACTATAAATCGTAATCAATCGTCAGCGGCGCATGATCGGAAAAGCGTTCATCTTTATAGATGGATGCCGCCTTGACCTTCTCTTTTAGACCCGGCGTAATCACCTGATAATCGATACGCCAGCCAACATTTTTAGCCCAGGCCTGTCCTCGGTTTGACCACCAAGTATATTGCTCAGGCTCTTGATTGACCTCACGAAATGCATCGACATACCCCACAGGGCCAAACAACTGATCCAGCCATGCGCGTTCCTCCGGCAAACAACCCGAATTCTTTTGATTGCTTTTCCAGTTTTTTATATCGATCTCTTTGTGAACAATATTCCAGTCGCCACAGATAATAAACTCGCGCCGTTTGCGTCGAAAACTTTCCAGCACCGGGGTGAAGCGTTGCATAAAATCAAACTTGGCCGCTTGGCGGACTTCACTGCTTGAACCGGAAGGCAGATAGAGCGAGATAACACTCAGCTTGCCAAAATCCACCTGAATATAACGCCCCTCGGCATCAAAATCAGTCCAACCCAGGCCTTCGATGACCTGATCCGGTTCGTTACGGCTGTAGATTGCCACACCGCTATAACCTTTCTTCTCGGCATCATGAAAGTAGGCGTGATAACCATCGGGATAATGCAGTTCTTCCGACAGCTGATCGACCTGGGCCTTGGTCTCCTGAACGCAGACCACATCGGCCTGTTGTGCCGGCATCCATTTGAAAAAGCCTTTGCGCTCCGCCGCGCGTATCCCATTCAGGTTTGCACTGATTATTCTCATCATCTCATCAATTACTATTTGATCCACGTCTGGCCCTGGAGAGCCGCCAAGCGTAGAATACTAGCCTTTATTAATACCGTACGGAACACCCATGCAGTCATACCAAATAAGCTTTCTCGATTTTGTCATTGATACAAATGTGCTGCGCTTTGGCAAATTTACCCTGAAATCAGGCCGCGTCAGCCCCTATTTTTTCAACAGCGGCCTATTCAACAGCGGTGCTTCTATCGCCCAACTGGGGCGTTATTATGCCGCCGCCATCGAGAATTCAGGCATTGAGTACGACATGATCTTTGGACCCGCCTACAAAGGCATTCCCCTAGCGACTGCCAGCGCCATCGCACTCGCCGACCACCACAACAAAGACATTCCCTTCGCCTTCAACCGCAAAGAGGCCAAGGATCATGGCGAGGGCGGCACCATTGTCGGCGCGGCATTACAAGGCAAGGTGTTGATTATCGATGATGTGATTTCGGCTGGCACTTCAATCCGGGAATCCATTCAGATTATCGAAGCCGCCGGCGCAGAACCAGCTGGTGTCGTGATAGCGCTGGATCGCCAGGAACGCGGCCAAGGCGAGCTATCCGCCATACAAGAGGTTGAACAACAATTTAGTCTTGAGGTCGGCAGCATCGTCAAACTGAATGACCTGATTAGCTATCTGGAAGAGAAGCCTGAGTTCAAAGATGCCTTAGCAAGCGCTCGTTCCTACCGAGAACAATACGGCACAGAAGATTAGCCAATTATCAACTTTATTCCCACAAGCAGTGTAATAACCTCAAAAGTACGTTTGATCAGGCGATTGCCCTTGACGATGGCATAGTGCGCGCCGATAAACCCACCCAACAACGAACCCAGCAACAGTGCGGGGAGCCAATCCCACTGAATTTCCCCAAGAATACCTAGTGTCAGGGCACCACTGCCGTTCCAAAATAAACCAACAAGAATTAGGGTATGGGCAACAGCACGTTTGTAATCCAAACCGAACCAACGCACCAACCACAAGGTTACAAATAGGCCTGTGCCTGAAGTCAAGGAACCATTTAGCACGCCGATACCTAATAACACAGAGCCACCAACAAGATAGCCCGAGAGTGTGCGGTTGCTTGGCAAATGTGTAGCCCCGAGCTCTGGACGCAGATAGGAGTAAAATCCAAGGCTGATTGTTAACAGGCCCAATGCAACTTCAGCCATGCGGTCAGGCACGGCAAGAATGATACTTGCACCTAAGACTACACCAGGAAGGCCTGTAGAAAGGATGAACAATGAGAAACGATAATCGATATTATGCTCACGCCAGTGACGCAAGGTCGCCCCAACTCCCAGAGCAACACTGGCGACTTTATGCGTGGCCAAGGCCACAGAAAATGGCAGCCCCAGAAATATCAACGCCGGCAGTTGAATTAAGCCTGCACCACCTCCGGCCAGGGCTGAAAATGCATTCGCAAATAACGAAACAACGAATAACAACAGTTGTTGTTCCCAATTCAATCGTCTTCCTTTCCAAGTTACAATGTGATCAAATCAATGAAATTAAAGCTGGATAACATAATGTTCCGCAAGTGCTGTTTATATTTATGCATCGCCCTGACCTCGCTTTCAGCATCCCTACATGCCAAGGCTGCCGATCTATATCGTTGGCAGGATGACAAGGGTAATGTGCATTATACCGACCGTGTTCCACCAGAGTATGTCGAACAAGGCTACCGCGTCATTAGTGAACAAGGTCTTACCATCCAAACTATCAGGTCTTCAATGGAAGAGCTTGCGGCACAGGGCGATAAACCGGCCCAAATTTCTAAAGAACAAGCAATAAAAGACCGACGCCTGTTAATGACCTATGGCAGTGAAGACGAAATAATTGCCGCGCGTGAACGCAAACTGGAAGATGTGCAGTCACTGATAGAATTAAGTCGTGAAACCATCTCTTTACTCGAAACCCAGTTTCGCCAATTAGCAAAAGAAGCCGGAGATTACGAAAAGCAGGGCAAAGCGATTCCTGAAGCGCTACTGACTCAAGTAGCCGCAACACGCAGAAAAATCGGCAAATATCAAGCACGCCTACAAGAAAACGAAACCGGTTTGGAAAACATCAAACTCGAATATGATAGCGACCTGGAGCGTTTCCGTCAGCTTGTAAGCGCAGTAGAAAAACTAGACCACTAACCTCGTATCAGGGTACCGATACCCTGATCGGTAAACAGCTCCAGCAGCACTGCATGCTGTACCCGACCATCAATGATATGCACAGCTCGCACTCCACCTTGAGCTGCTTCAAGTGCACAACGAATTTTCGGCAACATACCACCATAAATCGTGCCGTCGGCAATTAAACCATTTACTTGCTCAGGATTTAGGCCGGTCAAGACCTTATCTTTTTTATCCAGAATGCCACCTGTATTGGTCAGCAGGATCAACTTTTCCGCCTGCAGCACCTCTGCCAGTTTGCCCGCTACTAGATCAGCATTGATATTGTAGGACTGCCCATCTTCACCCACGCCTATAGGTGCAATGACAGGGATGAAATCACTATGCACCAGCATATCGACAACGCCGGTATCGATGGAGGCGACTTCTCCTACATGCCCGATATCAATAATTTCAGGTGCATTCATCTCTGGAGCGGCGCCTTCAAAACCGAGCTTGCGTGCCCGAATCAGATCGCCATCCTTGCCTGTCAGACCCACCGCGCGACCACCATGTTGATTGATATTATTGACGATCTCTTTGTTGACCAATCCGCCCAACACCATCTCAACCACATCCATAGTTTCGCTGTCGGTCACACGCATGCCTTGAACAAATTCAGTTTCCTTGCCGATGCGTTTCAGCAGATTGCCGATTTGCGGTCCGCCTCCATGCACTACCACTGGATTGATACCAACCAACTTCATCAATACCACATCTCGAGCAAAACTGTTTTTCAGGCCCTCGTCAACCATGGCATTACCACCATACTTGATCACGATGGTCTTGCCTGAAAAACGCTGAATATACGGCAGCGCCTCGGTAAGTACCCGAGCAACATTCATGGCCGCATCTTTTTCTAATGTCATGACTCTCTACCGTATTGCTTTTTGATTATTCACACCTAAAAAGGCAAATTCAGATCAGGCGCCAGTCGCTGAACCTGCACTTTGAATAACGCTTTGATGTGACCAAGCGCCTGTTCATTCTGTGCCTCGAAGCGAAACATCAAACACGGCGTTGTGTTAGAGGCACGCACCAGACCCCAGCCTTCTTTAA
>CALZIQ010000040.1 GCA_945787735.1 uncultured Chromatiaceae bacterium
TTAGAGCAGTGGCGCATCCTGCAAGCGGTGATCGATCACGGTGGTTTTGCCCAGGCTGCGGAAAAGCTGCATCGCAGTCAGTCCTCGGTCAGTTATACCGTGGCCAAGATGCAGGAACAGTTGGGAATGCCACTACTAAAAATCGAAGGGCGTAAGTCGAAACTGACGGCGGCAGGTGAGCTATTGTTGCGCCGTTCGCGCCAGCTGGTCATTGATGCCTCAGAGCTCGAAGAATTGGCCCGTAATCTGGAACAGGGATGGGAGCCGGAAGTGGTGTTGGTGGTGGATGCGGCCTTTCCCAGTGGTTATCTGATGGCGGCGCTGAAGCACTTTGTGCCGGTCAGTCGCGGCACCCGTGTGCAGTTGAACGAAGTGGTGTTGTCCGGCGCCGACGAGGCCCTGCTGGAGGGGCGCGCCGACTTGGTCATCGGTGCCCAGGTACCACAAGGCTATTTAGGTGACCAACTGATTGAGGTGGATTTTATCGCGGTTGCTCATCCGCAGCATGCCTTACACCAGCTTGGTCGTGAACTCACATTGGACGATTTGCGCCGTGAGCTGCAGGTTGTGATCCGAGATTCTGGCATTCACCTGAAACGTGATATGGGCTGGCTTGGGGCCGCCCACCGCTGGACCGTAACCAGCATCGATAAAGCTGTTGAGGCGCTGCAAAGTGGTCTTGGCTTTGGTTGGGTGCCTATGCATCAGGTGCAGAATCATATCGACCAGGGCCGCTTGAAGCCGCTGCCTGTGCGTGAAGGGCAGCGCCGTTCGGCCAATCTCTATATGATCTTTGGTCATCCGGAGCAGATTGGTCCGGCGACACAAAAACTGGCGCAAATTCTGCGGGAGAATTGTTGTAATGCCTCGTGAAACTGAGCGATGTCCGTGTGGATCAGGACAGGCCTATGCAAAATGTTGCGAGCCTTATCATAAAGAAGAGCAATTGCCTCAAACGGCGCAACAGCTGATGCGCTCCCGCTATAGCGCTTTTGTGAAGGGGATGAACGAATATCTGTTGCAAAGCTGGCATGAAAGTACGCGTCCTGAACATTTACAGCTGGAGGCTGGGGTCAACTGGTTTGGCCTGCGCATCATCGATAATCAAGCAGGTGGGGCTGATGATATTGAAGGATTTGTCGAGTTTGAGGCAGAATTTGCAGGGCATGATCGGCTACAATGTTTGCATGAGCGTAGTCGGTTTCTGCGCGAGGAGGGCCGTTGGTATTATGTGGATGGACAGATTTATCCGCAATCGAAGGCGGAAAAGATTGGTCGCAATGGTCCTTGCCCCTGCGGTAGCGGTAAAAAGTTCAAGCGATGTTGCGGTTGAGGCGCGACTCAACAAGGAAAGCGTATGAGGCTGAGCGAGCAAGAAATCAAAGAGATTACCGAACGTGTCGAGGTGTTACGCATCGAACACCGTGATCTCGATGCTGCTATCAGTAGCCTGCAGGAGCAGGCATATGTTGACCCGATGCAGATGCGGCGCATGAAAAAACGTAAGCTTTATCTCAAAGATACTATTCATAAACTTGAAAGCATGCTGATTCCTGATATGCCTGCCTGATTGTTGGTTTAAGAATGCGCTCCCGAAAAGTAGTTAAAAAATTAGTTGAAGCTATCCGATGACAAAAAAAATCACCAAGACTGCTGACGAGTGGCGTGCCCAGCTTACTTCTGAGCAATTTCATGTCACACGTGAGGCCGGTACCGAGATGGCCTTCAGCGGCGAATACTATGACGAAAAGCAGGCAGGGAGTTATCGCTGTGTATGTTGTGATACCCCATTGTTTGAGTCCGGCAATAAATATGATTCAGGCAGTGGTTGGCCCAGTTTTTGGCAGCCGGTTGATGAGCAACATATTGAAGAGCGCGTCGATGATAGCCATGGCATGCAGCGCGTCGAGGTGCGCTGTGCCAGCTGTGATGCGCACCTTGGCCATGTTTTCAAAGACGGGCCAGAGCCGACCGGTTTGCGTTATTGCATCAACTCAGCCTCGCTCAAGTTCAAGGCCGAGGATTAAATCCTAGCTCTGTCACCAGCCCCATTGCCACGCTTCAATAGCGCTTCTGCTTTTGCGCCGAGATAGACGTACAAGCCCAGTCCGATGAGTAGGCCGACCGCAGCCAGCATCATCCAAACTGCCGAGAGCAGAGCTTCTCCATCTCCCAGCGCTGACTTGAACATTAGCAGCAGAGATTCTATTGATACCGCAATCAAGATGGCGGCAACAAAACGAGTTATGGTGCGGCGTGTCGAGCTGTGGCGGAAGATGTCTTTGTGCATCAGAACTTCTTCCTCCAGTGTGGTCTTGCCCAGATCAAAAATCGCCAGCGCCAGGGTTAAAAAAATGATCACACTAAATGGCTTGAGCTTGGTCTCGTGATTCACCTCGCTGGCATTGAATAACTGAAATAGTTCGTGGAATGCGGAAAACAGCAGGGCTGCCACCACAGCAAACAGACCGATGACAATCAAGCTATAGGTCCATTTGAACAGCGGTTGAAACTTTCGTCGCTGTGCATCCCCCATGAGAAACTCGATGATGGCCATCAGGTCTGCGTCTAATACCAGATAACCATCCTGATCACCGCAGCCACACGCGCATTTCATGATCGCGGTGACACACAACTTGCGGTTGGAGGTGGAGAGATAGGGGTCGGTCACCCTCACTTGGCAGTCTGGGATTTCCTGCTGGAAATAGGGGCGGTGGCGGCGCGATTTGCCATCGCCATGGTAAGCGGCCGGGTGTGAACTGGTGATGGCAACACTATCGCCGTGCTGGATCCCCTGGTCATCGAGGATATAGAGCAGCTCCACAAACGGATAACGTTTACCCAGGGCTTGCATCGCCTTGCAGCGCGTCTCCTTGTTTTGAAACAGGGGCTCTTCGGCGATGCCGCTGAGGATGGAGGTCATGATCTCGTTGATGGAGTTTTCATATTCGTGATAGCGTTCGATGACGCTGATATAGCTCATGGTGGACATCTTTTGGGCGGCCCCTTTGTGTGCATCAAACTTATTTCTGCAGGAATCCTGCCAGCAATAACAGAAAGCTATCTCTCTGATTTAGTGACAATTCTAAACAGGTATGATGTTGGTTTTGTGTCAAGATAGGGCATTGTTTTTCGGCTGTGCGATAATCTGGACCACAACAAAAACGAACGACGCCCCCATGCCATTAGCCGAACTGAGTGCAAAAGAACTGCTAAGCATCATTACCCACCTCAAACAGTGGGTGGGTAATCTGCGCCGGGCACAAGTGTTGCGCAAGCAGGAATCGAAGAAAGCACTGCGTGCCGTTATATCAGCGGTACGAGAAACCACAGTTTACTTGCGTGGTCTCAAAGAGGGGCGTGAAAAGTCCATCGAAAAAGAAGAGCGCCTATCACTGAAGTGGACTCAGTTGGCCTTCGAGCTGGAAGACCTGGGTCTAAAAAAATTGGCCAGCCGCTGCAGTCTCAAGGGCCGTTATTGGGCCGATCCATCTGAATATGATCAGGATTTTCTCGAGCGTGTCGGTATGCGCATGGCTGATATTGAGCGTATTGCACAAAGTAGTTTGAAGGAGCTGGAGAAGTAAACAGGCGCCCAGCCCGCACCGAACGATAACTCAACTTTTTCCGGATTCTGCCGCAACTTATTGTATGGGCATAAGTTTTTGCGTTGGTGGCTTTGAGTTGATGTTGTGTAAACGTTTGAAATCCATTGCTAAATTTAATCTCTGGCAACAGTCGTTTGGCCACGTCATGCTATTGCTTGTCGCTCTGACCATGACTGGCCAGACCAATGCCATGACCTATGTACTTCCGGCCAAAGATGATGTTATCGGCCAAATCCAGTACGTTCGTGCTAAATCCTCTGATACCTTAAAGAAGCTTGCCAAACAGTATGATGTGGGTCTCGCCCAGATCAAGGCCGCCAATCCTGATATTGACAGCAACAAGCTTAAGGCGGATCAGCCCATCGTGATTCCAACGCGCCACATATTGCCCAAGGGACCACGCAAAGGGATTGTTATCAATATCGCCGAACAACGGCTCTATTATTACAGCTATCCGGAAGAGGGTCCGGCGATGGTGAGCACCTATCCCGTCAGCATCGGGCCGGAAGGCAGGTCACGAACAGGAAATTTTATGGTGGAAAAGCGCCTAAGAAAACCTAGCTGGGAGGTGCCCATTTCCTTGCGTGATTCCAATCCAGGTCTGCCTGAGGTTATGCCGCCGGGGCCCAAAAACCCATTAGGCGAATACGGTATGAGCCTTAGTGGCGGCAACTACATGATTCATGGCACCAATGAGCCTTATAGCATTGGTACGAAGGTCTATCGAGGCAGCATTCGACTCTATCCCGAGGATATCGCTGTATTGGTGCGCCGAGCCGAGAAGGATATCCCTGTCAGAATCGTCAATGAGTCATTCAAGTATGGTTATCAGAATGGTGCGCTCTTTTTTGAAATTCACAAACCGCAAGGTGTGAAGGGCAATATCAACCTTGCTGCTCTGGTCAACTTGGTGACCAAAATTATTCCAGATCAGCTTTGGGCGGATGGCTGGCAGAAGGTCAAGAAAAGCGGTGAGCAAGCCAGCGGAATCGCAACACCCATTGCCATGGTGCGAAGTAAGATAAAACATCCCAAGCAGTGGCGTTTGCGCTTAGCAACCTACAAATCTCATGCCACGGCGCGCAAGTATATGTTGCAGCTGGAAGAGCTGGGTGTGCCTGTCACGGTTGAAGGCTGTGAAACGGGTAAGTGCATAATGTTTGCAGGCCCCTTCAGGGACTACACCTATATGAAAAAAATTGCCAAGCGTATGA
The DNA here is from genome assembly GCA_945787735.1 of uncultured Chromatiaceae bacterium. Taxonomy (GTDB): domain Bacteria; phylum Pseudomonadota; class Gammaproteobacteria; order Tenderiales; family Tenderiaceae; genus Tenderia. Next base: position 4,823 of record CALZIQ010000040.1, read on the forward strand.
AATGGGTCACACGGGTTAAGAGTGTTATTGTGCCGTATCGACCCGTGGATGACGTGAAACGGGAGCTTGGTAAAACGATGGCTTCTGCCAAGTAGTTCGAGCACCCCCCTCACTTTTTAGCAGAGTCTATCTAGAGATTTGTGTGTTGGCGGATTAAAAGAGGTCCAGTTGAGCCTTTGCTGGGGTACTTTGTTTGAACAAGTCCATGTTTAATTCGCTGACGCCTGGAAAGTCGAGCTGTTTCATCGCTAACTGATAACGCTTTTTGAGCAACTCGGCGAAGATGCCTTCTCCTCTCATGCGTTTGCCAAATTGGGCTTGATAGTCTCGCCCACCACGGCAGTCGCGAATGCGGCTCTTGATGTGTTCGGCCTTGAGCGGTTGGTGTTGGTTGAGCCAGTCTTGAAACAGTTCTTTTAATTCATGGGGCAGGCGTAACAACACATAATCGGCCCAGTCGGCCCCCGCCTGGCGCGCGGCCGAGAGGATCTTTTCCAGCTCGCTGTCGGTGAGCACCGGGATTAAGGGCGCCGCCAAAACGGCAACAGGAATGCCGGCGTCGCTCAGTCGTGCCACTGTTTGCAGCCGACGTTGCGGTGCGCTGGCGCGTGGTTCAAGTGTGCGTGCCAGGTCGTGATCCAGAGTGGTGATGGAAATGGCAATCTGGACTAGGTCGTGTTTTGCCATCTCGGCCAGAATGTCGATGTCGCGCTCGATCATTGCTGATTTGGTGACGATGCTGAGCGGGTGGCGATGCTCTGAAAGCACTTCAAGAATCTGGCGTGTGATACCGAGTTTTCGTTCTACCGGTTGATAGGCGTCGGTATTAATGCCAACCGCAATGGGTGCACAGCGGTAATTCTTTTTGTTGATCTCTTTTTTGAGTAGCTCTGCGGCATCAGGTTTGTAAAAGAGTTTAGTTTCGAAATCCAGCCCGGGTGAGAGGCCTAACCAGGCATGGGTGGGGCGGGCAAAACAATAAACACAGCCATGCTCACAACCACGGTAGGGATTGATGGAGCGATCGAAGGGCACATCGGGCGATTGGTTGTAACTGATGACGCTTTTGGCGCTATCAACGGTCAGGCTGGTTCGGATCGCCTCGGATGTTTGCTCGAGATTGTCCCAGCCGTCGTCGATCAGTTCGCGGCTGATTTCTTCGAAACGATTATCCGGATTGCTTAGGGCGCCCCGGCCCTTGAGAGGCTGGTTTAGCTTTTTGCTCATGGCTGTCTGGGTGTGTCGGTTGAATCGGCTCGTCCGATTTTAACCCAAAGCTGCCACGCTAAAGCGACGATTATTGAGTGGTCTCGTCCAGACTGAGTTCGCTGGTATCGATATTGGCGGCTGGCACCGGTTCATGCTCCATTACATCCTCGCCCACATTGCCCATGGAGAGTTCGCTGGTATCGATATCGGCGGATGGAACTGCCTTGGCCTCGGTGACATCTTCACCTACTTCGCCCATGGAGAGCTCGCTAATGTCGATGTTAGCGTCGGGAATTTCTTCGTATTCGGCTACATCCTCGCCCACATTGCCCATAGAAAGCTGGCTGATGTCGATGGCAGGCTCGGGTGTGACAGTGTGTTCGACAAGCGTTTCGCCGGCTGAGCCCATGATGTATTCGCTGGTGTCGATATCGGGCGCGGCAGGTGGGGGCGTATCATCCATAATGCTACCGGTGGCTGCCAGGGTGGCGGCATCAAGTGAGGCAGCGGCTGGTGCGCTGGTTTGTGTCTGTTGAGGTGCTGCAGCTGCATCCATGGGCGCAACACCGGCGGCCAGCCCGGCCTTGATGATGGCGGTCTTGTATTTCTGCGCAGTGGCTTCGTCCAGTCCCTTTTTCACCGCCAAGGTTTTGCCGGAAAACATCGGTTCGATTTTTTCGATGCTGCTCTTAAACAGGCTGGCGATATTTTGTTTGGCCTGATCCAACTGCATGCCCTGTGTCAGGGTGCCGTTGACCACCACCTGGAATTTCTGCTCGCTCATCGTGTTTCAAACCCTTTTCTCATCGATATGTACAACATCGGCATAAGTGCTGAATTTTCAAACAAGTTTAGCGCTGTCTGAGAGCAAGTCAAAGTGCGCGTGTTTAGGCCTTAAGGGCGAGTCGCCGTGAAAATGGCCCGTTTGGGGGCGGGATAGCCCTCAACCGTTTTGCTGCAGTCGTCCGGGGCGAGATAATCGGCCAGCGATTCATACTGCATCCATAAGGTGGAGCGTTGTTCTTCTACCGTGGTGGTGGAAACGTCAGCCAACTTGATATTGCTGAAACCGCTGCGCTGTAGCCACAGTTCAAGGGTGGGGCAACTGGGGATGAACCAGACGTTACGCATCTTGGCATAGCGTGATTCCGGCATGAGTGTTTCGCCCAGCTGGCCGTCGATTACCAGGGTTTCGAGCACCAATTCACCGCCCGGGGTCAGGCATTCGCGCAGTTCGATGAGGTGATCCAGCGGCGAACGGCGATGGTAGAGCACGCCCATGGAAAAGACTGTGTCGAAGGCAGCCAGTTTGGGCGGTAGGTGTTCGATGCCCAGGGGCAGTACGAAGGTGTTGTGATCGCCAACAAAGTGTTTGATGGCTTGATGCTGCACCACAAACAGCGGTGAAGGATCGATGCCGATTACCAGCTCAGCGCCCGCGCCAGCCATGCGCCAGCAGTGATAGCCGCTGCCGCAGCCTATATCCAATACGGTGCGGCCCTGCAGATTTTGAATGTGATGCTTGATACGGTCCCATTTCCAGTCAGAACGCCATTCGGTATCGATCTCGACGCCGTGAATGGAAAATGGCCCTTTGCGCCAGGGCATGAGTTGTCTCAGGCAGGTTTCGATTTTTTGTCTTGTTTCGTCATCGCAGCTTGGTGCATTGCCGACGGTGATGGCATCGGCATTGAGGTCAATATGAACAGGGTCAAGCTCAGGCAGCGCCGCCAGGGCATTCAGCCAGCGGGGCAGATCGCCATGGCGCTTTTCGCTGAATTGCGGTTCAAGCAGCTCGGGCAGTGTGTCTGCGATGGGTTGAAGTGGGGTGTCAGCAACACGTTTGTAAAACGGTGAAAAGTCGATCATTTTTGCGCCAGAATGGAGGCAAAATTAATACATTGAAACCAAGTGTGACTTTGTTGGAAACCGGCTTGTTTGAGCCTGCAATGATGTTGCAAGAGCGTTTCAGGGATGAGCACGTTTTCCAACGCAGAACGTTTTTGACTGATCTCGAGTTCGCTGTAGCCGTTGGCCATTTTAAAGGCGAGGTGGAGTTTGTCCTGAAGCTTGGATTCGTCTTCGTTTTCGAAAACTATCTTTTCAGACAGTACCAGCACACCGCCCGGCAACAGCCCTGCGTGGATGTTATCCAATAAGGGCAAACGCTGTTCAGGCGGCAAAAACTGCAAAGTGAAGTTGAGCACCACCACAGAGGCGCGTTCAAATATCAGATTTCGAATATCACTACACATCACATCGACCTCAATGGGTGAGATGTCCTCGGCGATATTGGCGCGGCAGCGTTCGGTCATCGCCTCGGAATTATCGACGGCGATGATGTGACAGTCATGATGGGGGATGCGTCTGCGCATCGACAAGCTTGCCGCACCGAGTGAACAACCCAGGTCATAGATGTTGCTGCCCGCTTGGGCATACTCCTGCGCCAGCAAACCAATCATGGTGATTAGGCTGCCATAACCAGGCACTGAACGGCGAATCATGTCGGGAAACACACGTGCCACGTCATCATTGAATTCGAAATCAACGATTTGTTCGTGAGGTCTGGCGTAGATGGCGTCTGGTGGGTTTTTGTCGGACATGGTGATAGGGTCTGTGCTGTTTCTGCAGGCGAAATGATACACCAACCGGACGGTTGAAAAAGCCTCATGCGGCACGATACGGCGTTAAAATCCGGCTCAAACTGCTCATTTACTATCTGTAAAGTCCGATTTTTCGCCGGATTATGGCTTGTCTCGCACACACCTGAGGCTGTTTCAACAGCCTGGTAGAGTACAATCCGCCCATGGAGATTATCGATAGCCATTGCCATATTGATGTTGCCGATTTCGATGCGGATCGTGATCAGGTGCTGGCGGATTGTCGTGCCTTGGGGGTAAGCCGACTGGTAGTGCCAGCCGTCATGGTGGCAGGTTGGGGCAATCTGCTCAAGGTTTGCCGCACTACACCGGGCTTGTATCCGGCCCTGGGGCTGCATCCGGTGTATGTAGAGCAGCACACCCACCAGGATCTGGATGCGCTTGCACGACGCATTGCCGATGAACCCGATGTGATTGCCGTGGGTGAGATCGGACTGGATTTTTTTCTGGCCGAATTGGACCGGCAACGCCAACTTGACCTGTTTGAAGCGCAGCTTCAGATTGCTGCCGCTGCCGACCTGCCTGTGATTCTACATGTGCGCAAGGCCCATGCCCATGTGATTGAGTTGCTAAAAAAGGTGCGTGTCCGTGGCGGCATTGTGCACGCATTCAATGGCAGTCTTGAGCAGGCAAAAAAGTATACGGATATGGGATTCAAACTCGGTTTCGGCGGCATGCTTAGTTATGAGCGTTCGCACAAGCTCCATCGCCTGGCCAAGGCCTTGCCGTTGGAAGCGATGGTGCTGGAAACCGATGCGCCGGATATGACAGGTGCAGCGCATCACGGCCAGCGCAATAGCCCGCAGTACTTGCCTGAATATCTAAATGCCCTGGCTCAGTTAAGGCAGGAAAGTGCTGAACATGTGGCTAAAGTCACCAGCCAAAATGCGATTGATGTGTTGGGCTTGCAATAAGTCTAGTCAGGGCGGCCCTTATTCACCGCAGATTTGAATACTGACCTGTCTCGCCCTGGGGCCGTCCAGCTCAACCAGCATCACCGTTTGCCATTGGCCCAGCTCGAGTTTGCCATGCACGATGGGAATAGCCTCACTACTGCCTAACAACATCGCGATGATGTGTGAGTGTGCATTTTCGGGTTCGTCCGGGTCACAATCGCGCAAATGAATATCATTGTGAAGATAGGCGCCACTCTCTGGTACTAGCCGTCCGAAAAAGTTTTTCAAATCGTCCATCAGACGTGATTCATTTTCATTGATCGTGATGGCCGTGGTGGTATGACGTGAGGTGATAATGGCAAAGCCATTTGTTACGCCGGATTCTATAATGCGCTTTTGAATGGCCTCATTGATATTGAATATAGAAATGCCTCGATTTGTTTCCAGTTGCAGGGTGTGAGCGTGAACGAGCATTGGCCTGTTTCCTTATTCCAGAATACGGCCATGGTAACATCTGATTAACGCTGATATGAAGCACAGGAAAAATCAGTGATGGGCCTTAAAACGGATCCTGCCCTGAACGGGAAAGTTGACAACGCCAGAGGTGCGACGTAGCTCTCGTAAATAGAGTTTTCCGGCGCGGTAGCCTTCACGAAAGGAGAGGCGTAGTTGTTTGACTTCGGTAATCTGCATGCCTTCAAGGGCATGCCTGAAACCTTTGCAAAAACGATCTGTGCGCAAGTGTGAGGGAATGACAATGCCAATGTCTTGAGGTTCAGGATAGATAGTCTGCATGGTAGTGGCTCCTGTAATCGATGCCTATATAATGTATCGGCAGCGCAGATAGTGATTTTAAGCCGCATGCAGCTAAGTTGTTTTACGTAAGGAGCGGTGGCTCATTTACTGACCTGTTTAACTGATTGGATTGAAGTAATGAAGTATCAAATAATCCCGGTAACAACCTATCAACAGAACTGTTCACTAATCTGGTGTGAAGTTACAAACAAGGCTGCCTTGGTGGATCCTGGCGGCGATATTGATCTGTTGTTGTCCAAGGTCCAGCGCTCCGGTATGAAACTGGAAAAAATTCTACTGACCCATGCTCATCTCGATCATGTTGGCGGGGCAAAGTTAATTGCAGATCAACTTGATGTTCCCATCATTGGGCCGCATGAGGCAGATGCGTTCTGGTTTGAGGTGTTACCGAAGCAGGCGGAAATGTTTGGCTTTGATCCGATAGAAGCATTCTTGCCGGATCAGTGGTTGGAAGCAGGTATGACAGTCAATGTAGGGGACGAGGTATTGTCTGTTTTCCATTGTCCCGGCCATACTCCCGGACATATTGTCTTTTTGAATGAAAGGACACGGCTGGCATTTGTCGGGGATGTGTTGTTCAAAGGCTCGATCGGCCGTACCGATTTTCCCCGTGGAGATTACGCTACCCTCATCAATAGTATTAAAGAGACATTGTTACCCTTGGGTGATGATATTGTCTTTATCCCGGGTCATGGGCCAATATCGAGTTTTGGCAGCGAGCGTATGACCAATCCGTTTCTTCAGGACTGAGACATTCAGCTTTTTGGTTCCAGCCTTACAAGACTGCCGTCATTCTCATCAGTCAACAGATATAGAAAACCATCGGGTCCGCTGCGCACATCGCGTATGCGGCCTAGCGCTCTCTCTAATAAACGTTCTTCCTTGATGATTTCTGTTCCGTTTAATTCCAGTCGAACAAGTAGTTGAAATTTTAGCGAGCCGACAAACAGATTGTTGCGCCAACCAGGAAGTTTATCCCCAGTGTAAAATGCCATGCCCGAGGGAGCGATTGAAGGCGTCCATTGATAGAGCGGTTGTTCCATGCCTGCTTTGTGCGTGCCTTCGCCGATCTTGGTGCCGATGACATAGTTAACGCCATAGGTGATCACCGGCCAGCCATAATTACGACCGGGCTGGATAAGATTAATCTCGTCACCACCTTGCGGTCCATGTTCGTGTATCCATACTTGGCCCGTCTCGGGATGAAGTGTCATACCCTGAGGATTGCGATGACCGTAGCTGAAAATCTCTGCCTTGCTTTTTTTATTTTTTACAAACGGATTGTCTGCCGGAATACGTCCGTCATCATGCAGGCGTATTACCGAGCCGGCGTGATCATCCAGACGCTGTGCCCGCTGCCGGTCGCCACGTTCACCCACGGTGATGTAGAGAAAATTATCTCGATCAAATACCAGGCGCGAGCCGAAGTGACGGCCGCCACGACTTTTTGGCTGCATGCGAAAGATGACTTCTGTGTCTGAAAGTTTCATGCCGTTGAGTTTGGCGCGGGCAACGGCTGTGCCCAGGCCGCCGCGGTCTGGTTCACTGTAGGAAAGATAGAGCCAGCCGTTGTTTTTGTAATCCGGGTGCAAAGCGACGTCTAACAGTCCGCCCTGGCCTTCAGCAGTGATATTGGGCAAGCCCTTGATGGGGGCTGGATTGAGTTTTCCGTTTTCAATAATGCGCAGCCGCCCGGGGCGCTCGGTGACCAACATGCGGCCATCGGGCAAAAAGGCCATGGCCCAGGGGTGTTCAAGGCCATCGGTGATGGTGTTAACCGTAAATGAGTCACTCGCTAGGCTTGGGTTGGACATGAGTGCCAGCGAGATAAGTAATGCAAGTAAAAATTTCATGCTATATAAAGATAGAGAATTCATGGTTGCTATGATCATGATTATACCGATACCTGAAAGTGTAGACTAATGTCTCGTTCAGACAATGGAGATCGTCATGGCTTCATCTACACTCTTTTTGAATCAGCCAATTTATGACTACCTGTGTTCTGTCTCTGTGCGTGAATCAGAGTTATTTTCCGCCTTGCGCAAAGAGACTGCGCAGCTCGAGATGGCCGTCATGCAGATCACGCCAGAGCAAGGCCAGTTTATGACTTTGTTGACGCGTTTGATAGGTGCGCGACGCGCAATTGAGATCGGTACCTTTACTGGCTACAGCGCCCTGTCCATTACCATAGGGCTGCCGGATGATGGCAAGTTGATTGCCTGTGATATCAGTGATGAGTGGACCCGTATCGGCAAGCCTTATTGGCAGCAAGCTGGCCAGGCGGACAAGATCGATTTGCGTCTGGCGCCGGCGCTGAAAACGCTTGATGATCTGTTGTCATCTGGCCAAGCTGAAGCATTTGATCTCGCCTTTATCGATGCCGACAAGGTCAACTATCTCAATTATTACGAACGTTGTTTTCGGCTATTACGCCCCGGTGGATTGATTATGGTAGATAACGTGTTGTGGGGTGGCAGTGTAGTGGATGAGACCAATCAAAATCCGGATACCTGTGCCATTCGTGAATTTAACCAGTTTGTGCATCAGGATGCACGGGTCGAGATCAGTCTTGTGCCCATTGGTGATGGGCTCACGTTGGTAAGAAAGAAAGCTTAACAGCCTGTTAAGCAGCGTTATTAAGTGGCCCGTGTAACAATGCCTCGGCTTCAGTCAGATGTTTGGTTTGGCGCAGTTGTGCAAACAGTTGTGCAGCTTGCGGATAAACACCTTTTAAAAAAACCAGCCACTGCTTCAAACGGCCGAGAATGCGGAGTTGATGTGTGTGTTCCGCCTTCATGCGGTCGACGATTTCTATCATTAAGTTTTTGACTTCGTGCCACTCCATGGGATTGATCTCATCGCCATTGGCGGCGCTAAGAATTTGTCTTGCCAAGTCAGGCCGTGCGATTGCGCCGCGCCCCAGCATAAACTGATTGCAGCCGCTGATCGCTCGGCAACGAATAAAGTCTTCAACGGAATTAATGTCGCCATTCGCCACCATCGGAATGGTTAGGGCATCATTAATCTTGCCCAGCCATTCCCACCTAGCCGGGTATTTATAACCATCGGCCTTGGTGCGGGCATGCACGGTGATAAAACTGGCGTTTGCCGCTTCAACGGCGTGTGCATTGGCCATCGCCAGTTCGGTAGATTCATAACCAAGACGAATTTTGGCAGAAACCGTGATGTGTTGCGGCACGGTTTGGCGCACAGCCTGTGTGATTTCGAATATTCGTTGTGGCTCTTTCAATAGCACCGCGCCACCGGCCTTGCGATTAACAAAACGTGACGGGCAACCGAAGTTGATATCAATGGCATGGGCGCCAAGCTCGACCGCACGCACAGCATTGGCGGCCATGACATCAGGCAGGCCACCGAGCAATTGTAGTGTCACAGGCGTGCCTGACTCAGTCATACTGCCTTGTGCTAGTTCTGGGCAAATACGCTGAAAAACATTCACAGGCAATGGTTTGTCGACCACGCGGACAAACTCGGTGACACATTGGTGGAAACCGCCCGTGCGTGTCAGCAAGGCGCGCATATGGTGGTCGATTACGCCTTCCATCGGGGCAAGAAAAATTTTCACATCAAGAGCTGCTATTGTTTAAGAATAATATCGCCTGCGATTATAAATGGAGATGGGTGAAAGTGAGTAGTGCAATATGACAATAAAGATTTTGTGCCTGCACGGTTATGCCATGAATCGCGACTGGTTTCGCCAATGGTTGGCGCCGATTGAGCAGGCCTTGGCCGGCAAGGCAAGGCTGATTTATCCACAGGGTCCCATTGAAGCTCCTGAAGAAGAGGTGCTCGCCATGTTGGATATGTTTCAGGTGTCTATGCCTGATGGGAGCATCGGCGCGGGAAAAAACTGGTGCTGGTATCGAGCCACAACTGACAAGCCGCCGCAATATCTCTTTCTCGATGAAACGCTAAAGATGCTAATGCGCCTTTGTGAAACAGAAGGTCCTTTCGATGCTGTGCTGGGTTGGAGCCAGGGAGCGGTTATGGCGGCAATTATGGCGGGTTTACAGAAACAGACACCAGGCTACGATTTCGGTTTGAAGTGGCTTGTCTTGTGCGGCGGTTTTTTGCCCGGTGACGAGAAAATAAAAAACCTGTTTGCAGAACCCTTGCCTTATCCCAGTCTGCATGTGGTTGGCAAAAAAGAACCGGAAGTAATGATAAGGCGTGGGAAAAAATTACATGCGGCATTTGCGCATGCCGACTGGCTGGACACGCCGGTGGGTCATTTAATGCCGGTCAAGCATCCAGATTACATGAAACGGATTGCAGACTGGATGATGGCCAAATGCATGGCTGAGTAAGTATGTTTTTCCAAGTCTAATTTTCTATTCTGTTGCTGAGTCCACGTAAATTGCAGCAATTTGATTGTCGTTGATAATTGTTTAAAGAGTGGCTATAAGATTGATGTGCTTTAGGCGGAACAAATAACATTATGAAAGCCATATGGAACGACGCTATCGTGGCAGAGTCAGATGAGACTATCGTGGTAGAGGGAAATCACTATTTTCCACTGCATTCGGTTAATAGCAGCCTGTTAAAAAAAAGCGCGACAACATCCGTGTGTCCGTGGAAAGGAACCGCCAATTATTACAGCTTGGTTGTGGAAGGTGAAACAAATAAAGACGCTGCTTGGTATTACGCTGAGCCTAAAGATGCCGCAAAGAAAATCCGGGGTTACATAGCATTTTGGAAAGGTGTGCTGATTGTTGATTAGTGAGAGTCATGTTCCGTTGCTCAAACTAAACAGTATTCATCCATCCGTCTCAGCTTCATATTGCTTTTGATCCATACTTTATACAGCTATTTAAGCAAACCAGGCACATCCGCTGCGTGCCGGCCTGCCTCTGTGGTGGCCTTGTTGCACAGTACAAAACCGCGCAGTGTGTTGTTTTGATCAAAAAACCTGGCCCGTAGGGCATCCGCTTCATCCTCGATCTGCCATTCTCCTTCAAGCTCGGGTGGTGGTGGCAATACCGAGATGGGATAGGCCGGTGTTTTCAGCACCACCGGCATGGCCGGATAGCTCACTGCGGTGGATTCACCCGCCAGGGTTTGCGCCAGCGCCCGGGTGCCGCGCATTAGCGGCATAACATACGGCAGCAGATGCCCTTCCACCTCGGCACAGTCACCCAGGGCATAAATATCGCTGGCCGATGTGCGTAGATAACGGTCGACCACAATGCCGCGATTCACCTTTAGCCCGGCCCTACTGGCCAGCATGGTTCTGGCTCTCAGGCCGATGGCGGAAAGCACCACATCGGCATGAATCTGTTGGCCGTTTTCTAGCTCGAGTGCAAAGCCATCATCATGCTGGCTGACACGTTTGGCGGTGGTATGGCCATGCCATTGCACCCCCAGCTGTTGCAGGGCAGTTAGCAGTTTTTCGCCGACAAGCTCAGGCAACACGCTGCCCAATGGCAAGAGATTGCGATCGATCAGATCAACATAATGACCGCTATTGGCTAAGTCGTTGGCAAATTCACAGCCAATCAAGCCACCGCCGAGAATGGCGACTCGGTTTTTATCTTCTAGTTCCTGGCGAAAGCGCTGGTAGTCATTCAGGTCGTTGACAGACAACACCTGATCACTGTCACCTTGCATGGCTGGACGAAACGGGTCGGCGCCGATGGCCAACACCAGCTTGGCGTAGGGTAGGTTTTCGCCATCGATCTGAAGTGTGTGTGCTGCATGATTGATGGCCGAGACCCGCGTATGGGTACGAATCTCGGCATTGAGTTGTTGCGCCATCGTGTCGGCATCGGCGCTGGCCAGTTCTGCCGCTGACTTGTTCTTTGTCAGGGCGGTGGATAGCATGGGTTTGGAATAGGCGCGGCCGTCATCTGCGCTGATGATTAGCATCGGGCTGGTTTTATCCAGCTTGCGAAATTCTCGCGCTACGCCATAGCCGGCCAGGCCGGTGCCGATAATTACGACAGGCGCCATGTTTACACCTCGACCATTTCAAAGTCGGCTTTGGTGACACCACAATCAGGGCAGCTCCAATCATCTGGGATGTCATCCCAGCGGGTGCCGGGGGCGATACCTTCGTCCGGCAAACCGTTTGCTTCATCGTAGATAAAACCACATACAACACATTGCCACTGTTTCATTGTTTGCTCCTTCTTTGTCTATTTATCCGAACTTAAAAAACGCTTAGTTTTGTACCTTGGCCAGCGTCTCACGGTAATGGTTGGCATGACGTTCTTCCACCTTGGTCAGCGCGGCAAAGCGTTTGGCCGCCTTTTCCAGCGTGGCCTGAAACTGCTCGGCATGCTCCTTCGATTCAGCAATCTGCTCGTCGATTTCGGCCACGGCGGCATGGTTTTTTTCTTTAAGTGCGGTGTGGCGAAATGAGGGATACATTTCGGTGTACTCATAAGTCTCGCCCTCGATGGCAAGCTCCAACATCTTTTCGACGCTCAGGGTCTGTTTGGGATAGAGCAGATCCAGATGGCCAAAGGCGTGGGCGGTTTCCTGCTCGGCCGTGTTTTCGAATACCTCGGCCACGTCGTCAGCTCCTAGTTGGCGGCAGATCTTGGCGAAATAGAGATACTTGCGGTTGGCCATGGACTCACCGGCAAAGGCCGCTTCGAGGTTGTTTACGGTTTTTGAAATGGTCTCGTTTGACATTGTGTTTCTCCTTGCTTGGGGTGGTTATGTTTAACTGTGGAAATATCATAGGTGCTGGACTAAAATCGATCAAACGGATTAATTAAATATTAGTAATCGGATATTACGATTTATGAATCTACCCTCAATACGCCAGTTGCAGTACTTCCTCGCCGTGATTGAGTTGCGCCATTTTGGCCGGGCAGCCGAGCGTTGTTTTGTTACCCAGTCGACCCTCAGTGCAGGTATTCAGGAGCTGGAAAGCCTGTTGGGCGCGCAGCTGTTTGAGCGCAACAAACGCAAGGTGATGCCAACACCATTGGGATTGGGGCTGGCGGACAAGGCGCGCCAGGTCATAGAGATCAGCACAGATCTGGTAGAGCAGGCTCATGGCGGGCAAGGCACGCTGGTAGGTACCTTGCGCTTGGGAGTGATTCCCACCATTGGTCCATTTTTATTGCCGCGGGTATTGCCGGGTGTTAGACGGCAGTACCCTGAGTTGAAACTGCAGCTGTTTGAGGATCAAACAGGCAGACTGATCGAACGTTTAAATAATGGCCAGATCGATTGTGCCATTTTGGCCTTTCCCTATGAGTTGGCCGGGCTTGAATATGAAATCTTTTGGCGCGAGATTTTCTATGTCGCCTTTCCGCGAGGCCATCCTCTGAGTCAGGGCGGAGCAATTCCCTCTGCGAAATTACCCGCCGACGAGATTATGTTGCTGGAAGAAGGCCACTGCATGCGTGAGCATGCCCTGAGCAGTTGTCATACCAAAGGCCTGCAAGGCAATACCGCAGTGCAGGGTACCAGTCTCTATACCATGATCGAAATGGTCGCCGGTGGGCAGGGCATCACCTTCATTCCCGAAATGGCGGTCAATTCGGCCCTGGTGGAGCAGAGCAATATCCGCCTGCGACCGTTGAAAGAGAAAGGCCCGCATCGTGAAATTGGTCTGGTTTGGCGGCCTACCTATCAACGCAAGGATGATCTGCAACTATTGGCGCAAACCATGGCTGAGATTCTGGTTAAGGAATAATGAAAACCTCCCCCTTTTTCAAAAGGGGGATTGAGGGGGATTTATAAAACCTGGTCGGTTGCAGATATGCCTGAGATTGTCATCTAGATTCCAAATCTCCCCCAGCCCCTCTTTGCTAAAGAGGGGGGCTGAGAGTGAACACCACTATGCTAGTGCCTGTATGCCATCTGTGACACAAAAAAGAACAGCGTGCCGGCGATGGCACCAATGATCACTGCACCGGCGAGTATAAAAATGACAAAAATAATGCCTGCCGCATACAGGCTGGCATCCTTGTTCAGTTTGGCATAGCGCGCACCGATGATAACGGTTGGGACAAGCAGCGCAAAAAAGAGCGCGTAGCGAATGATGGTTTCTGTCAGTTCTGCCTTGATGTTGTCTTCGGCGTTGATCTCGCGAAATAGGCGTTCCAGTTCCTGCCGTTCGGTTGTGCTGACTTCAGTTTTGTGCGAGAGTTCCTGGTACAACGATTCGTATTTCTGCATTAGGCTGGATGAGGAGGGTGTCAACAGTTGGCCTCCTCCAAAAGCTAGCAGCAGCGCAAGCACGGTAATAATCACAAGCTTGATGGAGTCGTTCATGGCGCCCAGTCATATGAATATTTTCTAATGCTAACAGCAAATTCATTGTGAAAGCATCTGTCTGTAATAGCGGTGACTTGATCTGGCACTCATTGTTAAATGTGATTGTTACCAAAGTCTCAGATTAGTCTCAAATGATTCTAGATGGCCATAGTCAGGGGTGAGTTTTGCTGTTGACTTAGATGTCTGTACTGATGAGAAAAATAACTGCAGGCGTTAAGCAGTGACGGCGTGTAGTAAATATCAGGAGCTTGGAATACCCTTATCTTGTGTCGCCATTTGTGTATTTCAGTTTGAATAATACATTCTAATTTCAGACATTCAGACGCCCATGTTATCTTTATTAGGATCGATATCTTTTTGTTGAGATGTATTTTTTTCGACGTCTGTTTGTTTTAACTCTTCCAGTACTTCTGCAGGTATCAGGCTGATGATGGTCCAGTCGGCGTCAGGTTTAACGCCATTTTCTGATGTAAACACCCTCAGGTTGCCTTTTTTATCGATTGCAAATAAGGGGATCGCCTTACCCTGATATTGTTCCCTATAGGCTGTGAAATCGAAGTTCTCTGATAATTTTGTTTTGCGGATATCGGCACCTTTGCTGATCAAACTCGCCAGCTTGGCCTGAGTTATATCTTTGCCGAATAATCTTGGTCCGGTGTAGTGGCGAGCGATCACTTGTTTTTCTTTGGCTTCCTTTTCTTCTGGCGTTTGTAAAGAGAAGACATTGTTGACGCCTAGTTCGTTTTTGTAACGCAGGCAGGCGAGTGCATTAAGTGCTGGCCGACGTGACATTGCAAACAGGCGGCCGATACCAACTAGGTCCAGGTGGCGGTCGGCATGATCGGAAACGGCATTGCCATAATATGTCTTGAGACCATCCATACGTGCAGCGCGGATGTGTTCCCAGTTGGTATCTGTTAGTAAGGTGCGAAAACCGAGTTCCTTGAGTTCTTTTGCAATTGCCCGTGAGACATTATTAGCCCCTATAATCAATACCCCGCGTGGTTCTGGTTCTGAGACCTTGAGCCAATTGGCCAATGGACCTGCGCTAGCGCTTTGGATGACAACCGTGCCGATGATGACCATAAAGGTCATCGGTACTAGCAGATCTGCACCAACAAACCCCAGTTCTTCAAGTTTGAGTGCGAACAATACCGAGACCGCAGCCGCAACAATCCCGCGCGGTGCGACCCAGCTGAGCAAGGCTTTTTCCTGCCACTTCAGTTTTAGAGCCGAAAGTAGATGCTAGGACAGTCGCCGGTCGCGCTATCAGCAATATCACAGCGAATACCGCCAACGACGCCCAGCCTAATTCCATAAACTGGCTGAACTCAATGCGTGCTGCGAGTACGATGAATAATATCGAGATCAAGAGCACGGTCAGGCTTTCTTTGAAATTGAGAATATCTTCCATGGGCACATGCTTCATATTCGCTAGCATCATGCCCATGACCGTGACTGCCAGCAGACCAGATTCATGCTGAAGCGTATTGGAGAGTGTGAATATGCCCAGCACCAAAACAAGGGTGGCGACATTGTGCAGATACTCTGGCATCAGATGACGGCGCAGTATTGTAGCCAGTGCATAGGCGCCTGCAGCACCAATCATGCCACCGGTAAGTACTATTGTGCTGAACACCAGTAAGGTTTGATGTTCTTGTCCTGAGATGATTACCCCATAGACTAAAACTGCCAGCAGTGCACCCAGCGGGTCAATGATGATGCCTTCCCAACGCAGGATGTTGGCGAGGTTTGCGGTGGGTCGCATCGTGCGTAGCAAGGGTGTGATAACGGTCGGGCCGGTAACAACAACCAGCGCACCGAACAAGAAAGATAACTCCCAGGTAAATGCAAGCATGTAATGGGTGGCGACGGCAATAATGGCCCATGTGATCAGCGCGCCAATCGTTACAAGGTTGCGCACTACACCCTCGAGTCCCTTGATCTCATGAAGTTTGAGCGTCAGGCTGCCTTCAAACAAAATAACTGCTACGCCCAGTGACACGATTGGAAATAACAGATCGCCAAATAATTCGTCGGGACGTATGAACCCGGTGAGTGGGCCTGCGACGATGCCTGTCAAAAGCAGCAATAGAATGGACGGCAGTTTCAGCCACCAAGCGAGCCACTAACAGGCAATGCCCATAACGCCGATGGCGGTCAGGACAATCATAGTATGTTCAAGCATGTCTAGTGATCTCGGCAGCTTTGTTATGTTGTGTGATCCAATCTCGGAATGTTTTGTCGCCCAGCACTGAAACATAGGCCTGATCCAGCTGAGCGAGCACGTCCTCAATTTCCGGCTGGGCCAGTGGGCCCTTGATCAAACCGTCATCGGCATTGCGCGTAATGTTGATCAATTCGTGCAGTGTTATGGCATCGAGATCTCTGGCAGGGATATAGGCGATGTCTTTATCCATGATTTCAACGATCAAGCCCTTGCTTGTTAGGTTGTCCAGCATGGTGCTCAGGAGATCAGCGGGTACGCCTAGCTCTGTGCTCAGTGCGCTCAAGGTCCAGGGTTTTTGTCCCAGATAATAGCGTTTGCCAATCCAATACATGGTCATTAACGCCAATTTTTCTTTTTGGCGACTGCTTAATTTGATGATGCCGCGTGAGCGACGCACATGCTCTGGGTGTTGGCGATAAAACGCAATTTGCGAGCCAAGCAAAAAAATCAGCCAGCTTAGATAAAGCCAGATCATGAACATGATCAGGATCGCGAAGCTGGAGTAGATCGCATCGTACTTGGTCGAACCAGCGGCAAATGACGCAAACAGCATGCCCGCCGTTTTCCAGAGAATGCCTGATACCGTCGCACCGGTAAGGGCTGGGCCGAGCTTCACACTGGTATTTGGAATGAAGATATACATGAACGCGAAGGCCACGATGATCAGCACATATGGAATCATCAGTCCGAGATAATAGAACATCGTACCAAAGGGTTCTATGGAGATAAGGTATTGAACAAACGTCGAACTGACCATTGAGGCTGTCATGGCTAAGGCGCTGACCACCATGACTGGCCCGATCATCAAAACACTCAGGTAATCCGCTACACGGCGTAAAAATTCCCTTGAATTACCAATCTGCCAGATGTGGTTGAAAGTCTGCTCAATTTTTTGCACTAACGATACGACGGTATAAAAAAGCACACCAAGCCCGACAGCGCCGAGTACACCCACATTCATGTTGTCAATAAAGCCAATAATTGTGGTGCCTATTTCTTTACCCTTTGGCCCAAGAGGTGTAAGAAATTCAAGCAGGAATGGCTCTATCTGCCCCTGTACGCCAAAGGCCTTGAGCACCGAAAAGCTAACAGCCAGCAACGGCACCAATGAAATCAAGGTGGTATAGACGAGGCCCATCGCGCGTAGCGTCAGCTGGCCGGTGGTCAAGTCGTGCGCCACAACATACAACAAGCGCAATGTCTGGATCAGCCAGCGCTTGCCTCGAGGACAGATGCTGAGATCGGTCTCCCAAAGTTGTTGGTAAAGAAAAGTTTTATATTTGTTCAGGCTGTTGTCCATTTACGCTGCAATTCTCATTGATTATGGATGAATTGTGCACGATTAAAGCGTCTACGGCTATGGCGGGGAAATCAGTTCTCCTGGACGTGGATGGAATGACAACTATCTTGACGCAGGGAGGCTGGTTCAAGATGATGGTCGTATGATGTATTCTGGAATAGCTGATTTTTCAGCTTTTCTCAGGGGTCGGTGGTAGGGCAGAGAGGTGATCTTATGTTGCGAATTGTTGATTTGTCTGATGTGAGTTGTACAACTGCTTTCAAGTGACCTCTCGTTGATTTAGTATTTAGCACTTGATGGTGGAAGTGATACATACGAGTCATATGCCCAAATGAGTGTGTCGCCCCGTTTCTGTCCTTCAGCCATGTAGCCTAGAACGACAGGTTAGGTGCAACAGCGGCCAATGACGACCCGGACAACGACGGAACTGCGTTTACGTTTAACCTGCGCTTTCCGGGGCAGTATTTTGATGAAGAGACCGGGCTGCATTACAACTACTTTCGGGATTATGATCCGGGGACGGGGCGGTATGTGCAGAGTGATCCGATTGGGTTAGATGGGGGGCTGAATACTTATGCTTATGTCTACTCAAATCCACTTGCTTGGGTTGATATTTATGGGCTTAGAGGTATGAATGGTGGGTATCCTCACCGACCAAATGGACATTCATTTGGGTTTACTATAGATGCAGGGCAAGGAAGATTTAATTTGTCTCCGTCTGATGGGTTTACTAGTTACCAGCCTATTGGTCCATACTCTTATGGTATTGCGATGAATTTTTGTTGGAATGATCCGAGCAACATGCCAGACAGTGAAAACTCTTCCAGCTGTAGTGAGGAAAATGATGGGCCTAATATTAATTATGGTGAGTCCTCCGCAGAAGCGGGTTTTTTTACTAAATGGTTGATGATAAGCGAGGCTCTTAACGGAAAAAGATGCTTATCGATAGGGGTCGGTGTTAGTAGAGGTTGGGTAGTTACTGGGCCTGCGTTTGAATTTTATTGAGGGCCCTTCATTTGTAGATAGAGTTTATGACTTATGGTGCGATTACAATATTTTATAAATTGATTTTGTTGATCAGTTTTTATGTTATTAGTCAGTTGATAACAAGTAAGATGTCGTTATTGATAGAGGCTCTTGCTAGGTTAGATTTGGCGGCATGTAATCGATATGGGGGCTTACACACTACAACCCCATTCAGTCTTAAAAGAGCATATATGCTGATATTAATAATGTTTAATGCTTTTGATTATGACAAAAGTCATGCGGTGCTGAAAAAGAAAGTTAAAAATATCCAGCTGCTAGTTTGGGGAGCATTTGGAATAATAATCTTGTTTATAACTTCGCCATAAATAGCCATGTAGGGTGCGCACCGCGCACCAATAACTGACGAATGTCAGCTTACACCGCAAACACGCCCTTGTCGCAATCACCGACAACTGACCAAGCAAGGTAGCCCGGATTTAATGAAATAAAATCCGGGGGATGTGAAACGTTGTATTCCCCAGATTCCGCTGCGCTTCATCCGGGCTACTTTGTTGAAGATTATGTTGCCAATAATCATGCTGAGTCGGTTTGGGTGACAACCTGATCCGGAATAAACTTCACATATCGTCCAATATCGTCGTAGCCAAACACCTGGGGGAACATACTTCTTCACTGTTAATTTGCGTGACCGCGGGTCACAACACCTCGTTACGCACGTTAATCATCTACGCAATACATTTCACAATGTCCAACAACAAAAATCTTTCAAAATAATTGCGGTGGTGATTTTTCCTGAACACCTTCATATGGTTATGACGCTAGCGCCGGTCGATAACGATTACCCTGGGTGCTGGCGTGCCATAAAAAGCGGGTTTACCCGTTCGCTGGCAAAGGATGGTGTGAATATCATTAAAAATGAGAAAGGTGAATACAATTTGTGGCAACGTCGTTATTGGGAGCACGAGATACAAGATGAGCTCGATATGCAACGGCAGGTTGATTACATACATTTTAATCCGGTAAAACATAATCATGTTCAAAGGGTGGTCGATTGGCCCCATTCATCTTTTCATCGCTATGTGCGGTTGGGCGTGTTGAGAGAAGACTGGGGTAGTGAGTTTTTCGAGAAAGAGGCGATGACATATGGAGAGTGATCCCGGATTACGTTGTCACTCCATCCGGGCAACCTTGCTTCAAAGAGTTCTGTTTCGTCGGAAAAGTGGTGCGTGTACGCACCATTATCCTCTATACATTATTTTGAGCGCCTACGCTTTTCTATATTAGTTATTGGTTTCGATGGTTATATCCACTTTATTGGTTTTGCGTGGGTCATCGCAGCTGCCATGGATGTAACGACCGTTGCCGGAGAAGGGGCCGGTGATGCCTATATTGATGAAGTCGCCCACAATAAACTGATCAATTACACCAGTGGTCATGGACACGTCAGTTAGGTGCTTGCGTCCATATTTTCTGTCGTAGCTTTTATTACTAGAGTTTAGAGCGAAGCTGGCCATTCAACCTGTTTTTATCAGGCTGATTCCAGTTATCACGATCGCTTATTCGTCTTGCTTTATACGGTATTAAAAGTATTTGGCTCAACATGTTC
>CALZIQ010000041.1 GCA_945787735.1 uncultured Chromatiaceae bacterium
ATTTGGTTTCCAACTGATGCAGCAGAGACACATGACGCTTACCCGTCGCAGCCATAATCATTTGATCCACCGACGCATTATCCGGCGTGACAAAACGCTCACCGCCCGCAAATACAAAACTACGCGGGATATTTGCCAATCGCGCTGAAATCTCAACCGAACCGAATTCATCTTCAAACTGACCGTATTCATGCACCACCGTCAACTTACCAGCGCCGTCGAACGTCAAGCTGGCAGGATACCTGCGCGAGACACGACCGTCATACATGTCACCCTTGATCGAAATCATATCGAGATATCCATATCAAAAATTTCACCCGCTTCTTCACCCAATGCAGACGCGTTATGAGTTGCACCAGCACGAAAATGATTCAAGCCACTGCGAGTATGTAAGCAAGTATTGGCGGCGCGATAACGGGCCAGGCGCACCTTGGCCCATGGCACTAGCAGTCCCACCGACACCGCGATGGCGAGCGCATTGGAAAAATAGATCCACATCATGGCCGGCACCTTCAAGCGACTTTCCAGCCGTGCATTACTCAGTGTGCTGGCACTATAGGTTAAATTGGTAATACGCGTAGTGACAAACACATAAACAAGATATTGCAGACCCAAGGTCAAGAACATCACTAACATCGACATAACTATGGCCATTTGCGTCTGTTGCCCGTCGGCAAGTTCATTCTCATTCAAACCAGCAAAGACACCCGCGCTCAGCACACCGACCAGACCGAAGACCATGGGAATAACCAACACCATGACTAAAGCCACGGCATAAATCTGATAAAAGTCTTTTGATTCCGCATTGAAATCAAATCCGCTATCTCCGAATTCACTATTGGCTACCAAGAGGCGCTTTTGGCGATAATGCACATAGGGCCAGATCAGACCAATGGTAAAGGGGATCAAAATCGGCCAGAGAATAAACACCTTGGCCACCTCTCCATAGCGGCCATTAAAATCGAAGCGCAGGTTACGATAGGCGGTGTTGCGGGCACGAAATAACATGGAGCGCGCTACCACCCAGGGAAAGGCGACAACAAAGACTATCATCACTGGCAGCATCAGCAGCGGCACAAAATTGACTGCAACCCAATACAACAAAAAGAACACAACAGCAATCAGCCGCCCCTTAAGAATAGCGATTGGGCTGGCCAGATATTCAAACGTGCTGCCATCTAGATAGGTATTGCCATAGAAATAACGCTGAGTTCTGACCTTTGCCCAGGCTGAGAAGATGCCTAGGGTCAAAATTGTCAGCGCGATATTGACGATCCAGACTTTGAAATATTCCGTGGCATTACCTGTGAATTGAAACGGATATTCGGCTTCGCTAACCTGTTCGATACTTTGCTCTGATTTATCCAACAACAAACCTCACTTCAATACAACCAAGATGATCCCAAAGCTTTAATCAACACCAACTGGCCTGGTGCTGCGGCACATTCAATACTTCCTGCACATTGGCGGCGATGACCTTGTAGCCCACATTGCCATACAACTTCTGCCGCCCTTCGTTTAATACATAACTAGGGCTGCCGCCGAGACTATAAGTCTTGCACAACTCAGCGTCACGACACAGCCCAGCCATGGCGCTGCCATCCTGCAATGCCTCAACAAGCTTGTCGGTCGGCAGGCCCATCTCATTAGCCAGTTGCAACTGGCATTCCAACCGGGCGATGTTTTTATTGTCACGGAAAAAGGCTTGGCGCAGGCGCCAGGTAGTCTCTTCAAACAGGCTGCGACCCTGGTAGCTTGTCTGTGCTTCACAGCTGATCTCACCGGTCTGCTCCAACCACTGCAGCGCCTTCAGAAACAGGTGGGCATTGGCAGAAGACCTAGGCACTTCACCCTGCCAAACATCGGCACTGACCTCTACATGGGGAAACTGTTGGCATACTTCCAACACATGTTGACCGAAGCCCGGATATCCACCTTTATCCTGCCAAGCCTCACCAATGCGTTTTTCCACCGTCCCGAAGATCGGAATGAAGTGATAATTAATCTGCAACTGCCGGCCAAACTCACGCCGCAATTCATCCAAGCGGATCTGGGCGGCATAGGCCCAAACACACAGCACATCGGAAAAATGGTCAATCACGATTGGTTTATCACTCATGGCAGACTCCTTGTGTTCGCGTCACGCCAGCCCAGCGCATCGAGCTGTTGGGCAAATTGTGCATCGAGCGGCGCATAAAGCACCACCTTAGCAGCAGTCACTGGATGCTCGAAACCCAGATGCGTCGCTGCCAACATCAGGCGCTGACAATCAAACTGCTGGCGAAAGAACTGATTCTGCTTGCCATCACCATGGGTGGTGTCACCGACAATGGGATGAAAAATGTGTTTCATGTGGCGACGAATTTGATGCTTGCGCCCGGTTTGGGGTGTCACCTGCAACAGAGAATAACGCGCACTGTTGTAACGGCCGACGGCAAATGGCAGCTCGACTGTGGCCAGACGCTGGTATTCGGTGATTGCCAGCTGCGCCTGTTTGTTTTGATCTGCTTTGGCGTCAGTCATCTTGTCCAACACTTCTTTAAGGGGATAGTCGATCAGCCCTTGCTCATCGGTATAACCACGCACTACGGCCAGATACGATTTTTGCACCGCAGCCGAGCAAAAGCGCACTGTCATCAAGCGCGCCGTATCGCTATCGAGGGCAAACAGCAACACACCTGAAGTGGGTTTGTCGAGACGATGCACCGGATAGACTCGCTGACCAATCTGGTCGCGTAGCAACTGCACGGCAAAGCGGGTTTCATGCCGGTCGATCATGGAGCGGTGCACCAACAGACCGGGCGGTTTATTCACCGCAACCAGGCAGTCATCCTGATAGAGGATGTCGAGCGGCTCTCCAGACAAGCTTATGCCCCGAGCTGTTGCTTCAGTTCATCCAGTTCTTGGCGCAACTGCGCCACTGTTTGTTCCAGCTGATCGATCCGCTCCCGATCTGACGTCGTCATCGTTTGAGTCGGTGCTGCAGCAGGTGTGGTTTCAGCTGCCTCAATCTCACCACAAAACAGCTGGGCATAACGCGAGTCGCGCCGCCCCGGCTCACGCGGCAGACGCGCCACAAATGGACCTTCTTCATGGCCCATCAACTCATTCAACACCTGTTCCACCTCGCTCACATCGCCAAATTTACACAGGCGTGCCGTACGGGTGCGCAGCTCACCCGGGGTCTGCGGGCCGCGCACCAACAGTTCGCACACCACCCCCATCTGCTGTGGATTGAAGCGGGTACCGCCAAATTCACTGTTGAAAAAACGGTGCTGATATTTCACCACGCGGCTGCCGAAACCACTCTTTTCGCTCACCAGATGTTTCTTGATCATCTCATCCACGGCCTGCTGCACCTCGCTTTCGCCCAGACTCATCACCGGTTCGCGGTTACTCTTTTGATTGCAGGCATTGGTCAGGGCGTTCAGCGAAAGCGGGTAGTGCTCGGGGGTTGAGACCTCTTTTTCGATCAGGCAGCCGATCACTCGAGCTTGCAGCGGTGACAATTCGATATCCATATAACGTCCCTTCAATTAGTATTGTCTTTACAGGGCGATAGCATAGCGCCAAACAGCCTGCACCGGCGCTGGGCAAAGAAGATTTTTTTATCCAAATCGACTAATATAGCCGCCCTTCTCAGGCAGGCAGAGGCACGGCGCAGTGACAGACTTTATCGCGGGACAACGTTGGATCAGCGAGGCCGAATTACAGATGGGGCTGGGCACCATCCTGACCGTGGATGAGCGCTCGGTGACCATCCTGTTTCTGGCCACGGGCGAAACACGCATCTACTCGCGCCGCACCGCTCCCCTAAGTCGGGTCAAATTCAGCGAAGGCGACAACATCCGCGCCCATGAAGGTTGGCGCATGACAATCGAATCCGTGCAGGAACAAGACGGCCTGATCACCTACCATGGCAGCCGCGACGACGGCAGCCCAGCTGAACTGACGGAAGGCCAGCTGGATAACCTGATACAGCTTAACCGTCCCACCGAGCGCCTGTTTAGCGGTCAGATCGACCACGCTAAATGGTTCGAACTACGCCGCCATACTTTGCACCACCACGAACAACTGTGCCGCTCAGACCTGCGCGGCCTGACTGGCGCCCGCACCAGCCTGATTCCACATCAGCTCTACATCGCCCACGAAGTCGCCAACCGCTATGCACCGCGGGTGCTGCTAGCCGACGAGGTAGGGCTGGGCAAGACTATCGAGGCCGGGCTGATTCTGCATCAACAATTGCTCAGTGGCCTGGCCCAGCGCGTCTTAATCGTGGTGCCCGACAGCCTGGTACATCAATGGCTGGTGGAGATGCTGCGCCGCTTCAATCTGCACTTTAGCATCTTCGATGAAGAACGCTGCGCCGCCATCGAAGAGAGCAGCGGCCAGGACAATCCCTTTCACTCAGAACAACTGGCCCTGTGCAGCCTGGAATTCATCACCAGCGACGCCAAGCGCTTCAAGCAAGCCCTGGACGGCAACTGGGATCTGCTGGTGGTGGATGAGGCACATCATCTGGAGTGGAGCCCGGAAGACCCAAGCCTGGAATACGAATTGGTCGAAATGCTGGCCAGCGAAACCAAAGGCGTGCTGCTGCTCACCGCTACGCCGGAGCAACTGGGCAAGGTCAGTCATTTTGCCCGCCTGCGCCTGCTTGATCCCAACCGTTTTCCCGATTACGACACCTTTATTAATGAAGAACAACAGTACGAGCCCATCGCCCAGGCGGTGGAGGAACTGCTCTCGGATCAACAACCCCTGAGCCAAACGGCGCGTGAAACTCTGGCCGGCACCCTGGACGAGGGCGACAATCAAGCCTTGTTGGAAAAACTGGACGATGCCCAGGCCCGCACCGAACTGGTTGAACACCTGCTTGACCGCCACGGCACCGGCCGGGTGTTGTTCCGCAACACCCGCGCCGCAGTGAAGGGTTTCCCTCAGCGCCAGCTGCACGGCCATGCCTTGGCATTGCCAGCAGAATACGGCCAGGCGCTGGAGATCTTTCGCGACAGCAGCCTCTCTGATCCCAGCCTGCTGCTCTGCCCCGAACTCATTTACCAGGCCAGCGACATCGGCCTGCAGACCGACTGGACCCTGTTTGACCCGCGCGTCGACTGGCTGGCCAAGCTGTTGAAACAACTGCGCCCAGCCAAAGTGCTGGTGATTGCCGCCAGCGCCGACACCGCCATTGAGCTGGCCACCGCGCTGCGCATCAAAGAAGGCATCCACGCCGCCGTCTTCCACGAAGAGATGAGCATTGTCGAGCGCGACCGCGCCGCCGCCTTTTTCGCCGATCCCGATGACGGCAGCCAAGTGTTGATCTGCTCTGAAATAGGCAGTGAAGGGCGCAACTTCCAGTTCGCCCATCATCTGGTGATGTTCGACCTGCCCCTCAACCCAGACCTGCTGGAACAGCGCATCGGCCGCCTCGACCGCATCGGCCAAACCGAAATCATCCAGATCCACGTACCCTATCTTGAAAACTCAGCTCAAGAAGTGATGTTCAACTGGTACCACCAGGGCCTGTCGGCCTTCGAACACACCTGTCCGGCCGGGCACAGCATCTTCTCGCAGGTCAAAGAGACACTAATCGAATCACTGCATCAGCTCGACAGCGGCAGCACCGACATGGTCGATCTGATCGGCACCAGCCAGAACCTGCTCAATGAAATGAACGACGCCCTCCAGCGCGGCCGCGACCGGTTGCTGGAATACAATTCCTGCCGCCCCCATGTGGCCCAGGCCCTGCACAACCATGCCATGGACGCCGACCAACCCGCTGAACTGCTTCAATATCTAGAACAGGTGTTCGACTGCTATGGTGTCGACATGGAAGAACATACTCAACAAAGTCACCTGGTCCGCCCGGGCGAAAAGATGCAAACCAGCTTCCCCGGCCTGCTCGAGGAAGGCATGGTGATCACTTGCGAGCGCGATACCGCGCTGGCCAATGAAGACATGCACTACATAACCTGGGAGCATCCCATGACCGTCGGCGCCATGGAGATGGTGTTGAGCAGTGAACAGGGCAACACCGCCATGGTCTCGACCAAACTGAAAGGCATCAAGGCCGGCAACCTGCTTCTGGAATGTCTGTACGTGCTCGAAAGCAGTGCCAGTGCCAAGCTTCAATCAAGCCGCCACCTGCCACCCAGCACCATCCGCGTGCTGATCGGCGCCAGCGGCAAGGAATATGGCAGCAGCATCAGCAGTGCCGCGCTGCGCCTGAGCAGCAAGCCGGTCGACAGCAACACCGCCAGCAAGGTGATCCGCGCCTATGGCGACCAACTGCGTAACATGGTGAAACTGGCCGAGGTAGAGGCCGACAAACAAGTGCCCGAGCTGCTCGCCGCCGCCCATCACCATGGCCAGCAAACACTCGAACGCGAAATCAATCGCCTCAAAGCCCTGCAACAACACAACCCCAATGTGCGTACCGAAGAGATTCAATTCTTTGAACAACAACTGCAAGCCCTGACAGAAGCACTGGGCCACAGCAGTCCAAGACTTGACGCTATGCGGGTTATTATTACGACCTAGAGCTTGCTAACAACAAGAGGAAAAGAACATGAACATGCGCCTGATTCTAATCGCCGTCATCGCCTTCACCGTCATCCTGCTGGGCGGCTGCACCGAAGAGCAACAAAACAAACTCGGCCGCCTCGGCGTTACCTGGCTGGAAGGCAACTACAAAGTCACCTTTGCCGAAGGCAATCATCTCAAAACCTGGAACGTAATCGACAGCAAGGTCACCAGCGAACCACAAAAGGGCTATTACTATTTTTGGGCTCGAGATGAAGAGGGCAAGAAGTATTATGTACAGACGCCGATTATTCGGACGTATATAGAAGAGATCAGATAGATTTGTTTTAGGTGGTTATTAGTTGATAACTAAAAGCCATCGCAAAACTTTACGCCGAGCCGGCTTGATCTGGCTGCTTATCTCGACTGGCACAGCCAATGCTCAACTACCTTTCATCGAAGAATCACTGGGGGCACCATTCCGGATTCGCGACTACACCTTCCCCAGTTTTTTGGTGCTGGGCTTTACACCGGCGCCTGCCGCTCCACTCGGCAAAGGACACTCCGCGCTGGAGTTTCATTACTCCATCATCAACAACTTTCAGGTCAGTCCGACGGCCGAAAAGTATTTGCAGCAGACCCGCGGCAATCACCCGCGCCCACTGGACAGTACTGATGTCGCCTTCATTCTCAACTTGCCACAAGGACAGGCCTATTACATTGACGGTGAATTCAGCATACTGGAGCTCGCCGCTCACTGGGGCATCACGGACCGTATTGACCTTGGCATCGGTATCAACTACATCCACTACGGCGGACATTTTCTCGATGAAGTGATCTTCGATTTCCATGATGCTGTCGGAGTGGGCCAAGGCGGGCGGAACTATGTTATCGACAATCACGTGCAAGTGGTGCTCGGCCGTGATGACGGCGGCGATATTGTCCTGTTAGAACGCCCTACCAGCGGCGGTCTGAGTGACCCCAATCTATTTCTGCGTTATGCCTTGCCGGAGTTTGTACCAAATTGGAGAAGCAGTCTGGAGATCGGGGTGAAGGCCCCACTGATGAACGAAAACAAATTTCTCTCAACGGGTAGCTGGGATTTCGGTTATCAGATCACCATTGACCGACGCTTTATCCGGGATGCCTGGATAGTCAACTTCGGCGCAGTGTTCCCAGGCAAATTCAAGCAAACCGATTTCCGCCCACCAAACCTGCCCTTCATTAACATCAGTTGGCTGCACCGCTTCCAAGACTGGACCAATACCCGCTCTTTTGTACAGGCGCTGCTGGCGGAACACCCCTATCGCGCCATCGTCGACTCGGAATTAAGCGAGCTGCAATTCCAACTCACAGCAGGTTTAAAGTGGGATACATCCATAGGTATTGTGGGCATCGGGTTGACGGAGAACGTACTTAACTTTGATAACACGCCGGATATCGGCCTGCATTTTACCTGGGGGATTCTGAAGTAATCCGCAGGTATTGAAGTTTGGGCGAACATTGTTTTTACGATACCCAACACGCCAGACTCTAGTTTGTTGGACTTAGTGCTCCAGGGACTTGAATGAAGCCTCACTGTCCCCATCATTGAAAAATGATGACATCAAAGGGGGTTTAACATGAGCAATAAAATCAGGTTGGTCTGCCCACACTGTGCCACCGTCAACCAGTTTGCGGCCGAACGTTTATCCGACCAACCGAAATGTGCCCAATGCAAACATCCCCTGATGCAGGGTGCGGCTGTTGCCGTCAATCGAGCCGACTTGAACAAACACATCCAGCACTCCGGGGTGCCTGTTCTGGTGGATTTTTGGGCGCCGTGGTGCGGGCCGTGCAAATCATTCGCCCCTATATTCAACAGTTTTGCAGGAAAAGCAGAGCCCCAACTGCGCCTACTAAAAATCAATACCGAAGCACACCAAAACGCTGCTGCCCAATATCAGATTCGTTCAATTCCAACGCTGGTCCTGTTCAGGCAAAGCAATGAAATCGCCAGAATGTCAGGCGCCATGAATGAAGTACAGTTGCAGCAGTGGGTGAATCAGCAGCTGAACACTGCGAATTAGCGTTTCAGCCTCTTAGCAGGGCAGGATGCGTTCCTCGCATCATTCTTCGAAGGGAATACCCCAAGGGAATTTATGGGCTTAGTGGCAGCGAAAATGAAATGGTGCGTATAACGCACCCTACATCTAAATATTTTCGAGATCCTTTACCTTCATCCCATCCAACACCCGGCGGCATTCGCCATTAAAACCGAGTATCAGCTTGGTAATAAAAAAAGCCAGTGGCTTGAGATAGACCAAACCAAAAATAAACAAAATACTGGTGATAATCTGAAACCAAAGCGCGCCGGTAGCATCACGGTCGATGAGCATGCCGAAGGTGAAGAAATAACTGCTCAGCGCCACACCCATAATAATGCCGGCGCTAATGGCGATGCGTTCGTGGGTCTTTTTAATCTTTTTCAGGATCTCGGTATCGTTTTGATTTGTCATGATGCGTACTGCTCTTGATTCAATGGCGCAATTCTACCAGATCAGGTAGGGACCAGCTGCTTACACATCAAAGCTGAAATCTTCAGTCAGCGTCGCCTTGATCTTTTCGATCAGCGCTGTCAGCGCCTCATCGTCATAGGCCTGGCTGGGCAAACGCCCCCAGACCGGCGCGGGCCAGGCGGGATCTTGCCGGTAACGCACCACATGATGCACATGCAGTTGCGGCACCATGTTGCCCAGGGCGGCGATATTAAGCTTGTCTGGCGCAAAGGCCTGCTCCAGGGCGCGCGATAGGAGCATGGACTCGCGCAAGAGCTGTTGCTGGTCTTGTTCAGACAGATGATGGATTTCGCGGATATCTTCCCGATCCGGCACCAGTATGAACCATGGATAGTTGGCATCCCGCATTAGCAGCAGAAAACAGAGAGGGAAACGCCCCAGTTTGAGGCAGTCTTGTGCCAATTGAGGATGTAATTCAGCCATAGCATGTTCCTTGGAATGTTCCTTTTTGGCGCTAGTTTGGCATACAAACCCAACAGGCCCAATATCACCATTACTTCCTGAGCATTATTCTAGAATCCGCCTCCGTCGCCTCACGGCTCGATCGGTTTTTTTATGTGCTTAGAATAAGAAGGAAGTAGAGATGAACGTTGAACAACAACTGAAAGGTACTGCCTGGAACAAGCTCGTTTGCAGGTGACCAATGAACATGCCTCTGGCTGAGCGATGAGTACTCTTACATCATGGACGAAGTTGAAGTTGGCAAGATCGAAGAAGAGCAAGCCTGCGCCGCACTGAAAAGTAAGTTTTTTCTCTGATGCAGAAAAGCTCACTTCGTGCGTCTTTTTTGAATTCTTATTTGTTGCTTCGCGAAGCTAACAACTATTTGATCTTGGCCAGCACCTTCTCCAGGGCTTCATCTTGAACCGGCTTAACCAGAAAGCCCACCGCCCCCAGACGCATCACGTCACTCAACATCTCTTTGGTCACTGAGCTGCTCAGCACGACCATCTTCAACTCGGTGAAGCCTTTTTTGATGCTGGGCAGCAACTCGCTAACATTCATGCCCGGCAGGTCGGCATCGAGAAATAACACCCCAACCTTGTTTTTGCGCACCAAATCAAGAGTGGCACGCAGATCGGACTCCTGGCCCAGCAGTTTGTAACTGTGTTTGCGTAGCGAGTCTTTTATTACGTTGGCGTCCGCGTCACTTTCAAGCGCTAGGATCGCTTGCTTGCGCTTCGGGTCCAGCACCTTGCCACTGGCAAAATCGAATTCCTGTACCGCCACCTGCCTGTCCCCCGCTCTCTAAAGGATGTTTACTAGCTATCGGGTATTGCGGCGCGTTACTTTATTGCAAATGCAAATCTCCCTCGACCACCCTTTTTCAAAGGGGGAGGCTTGAGCGCAAACCTTTCAGTCACGCCAGCCGTTCATGATCTCCATGCAAATGGCGTTTAGCTCCGCCGCGCGCGCCTCGGTGTCGGCCTCGTTATAACAACGCAGCTCTGGCGCATTACCGGATGGACGCAGATGCACCACCTCTTCGCTATCAAAGGTGATGCGCAGGCCGTCGGTGCGATCCAGGCTTTTCACTTGGCCAAATTGACCAAAGACGGCCTCGATGGCCTGTTTGTCTTGTTCGAAATCACCGCTGTCAAAGCTGGCGATGCGGACCTGACTCAACTCAGTGGGGAATTCTTTCAAGCGATCACTGCTAGTAAAACGGGGCGGCAGCTGTTTTAACAATTCAGACACAGCCACACGCTGTTGTTTGGCCAACATCAGAATCGCCAGCGGCACGATGGTGGCGTCGCGCGTGGGTAGGGCTGCCAGCGTTTTTCTATCCAGAACAACATCACTGGCGATGAGAAAACCGCCGTTGGCCTCATAACCGACCACCTTGTCCATGCCATCGCCCAATGCCTGTTCCATGGCGGCAATGACAAAGGGTGAACCGATGCGGGTGCGGTCGATGCGCGCGAACCAGCCACTCTTTTGCAGCGCGCTGTTGCTGCTTACCGGTGTGGCCACCGCGTTGGCGCCAAGATAGCGGGCACAGAGGATGCCGGCCACATCACCGCGCAGCCAGTTGCCTTGCTCATCACTCACCAATGGCCGATCGCCATCGCCGTCGGCGGAGATGATGCAATCAAAATGTTGATCTTGCGCCCAGGTTTTGGCCAACTGCACATCTTCAGGCCGAACGGCTTCAGTATCCACAGGAATAAAGATGTCTGAATATCCCAAGGCCACCACCTCAGCACCAAGACCGGCGAAGATATCGACAAAAGCATCGCGGGCGACGCTGGAATGCTGGTAAATACCCACACGTAAACCGTTCAGGCAATCCACCGGAAAGAAATCGAGATAGCGCTGCACATAGGCGCGGTAGGCGCACTCATCCACCTCTGGCAAGGGAACTGTTACACGCGCACTGCCCGCCGCATCAAACAATCCAGCTGGGATTTCAACCGTGCTGGCGCTGATGGCCTGTTCATCCTGCTTGAGGATTTCGCCACTGGGTTTGTTGAATTTGATGCCATTGCGATCATCCGGAATATGGCTGCCGGTGACCATCAGGCTGGCGCTGCCATGTTGAATTCCATATAAAGCAATCGCAGGCGAGGGGATGAAGCCACCATTAAATGGCTCACAACCGACATCACGAATCGCCATCGCCGCGGCCGCCATAATGCGTGGTGAGCTGGGACGATAATCGCCGGCAATGGCCACCTGATCGCCAGCCTTGATGTCTCCCGCCGCCTGCAGGCAGCGGACAAAGGCGAGGGTGTAGGCGTAACAGACCCGGTCAGTCATATCGACCGCCAGGCCACGGGCGCCGCTGGTGCCAAACTTGACGCCGCTTTGCCGCATCAAGTCGGCGATGCGAATGAGTTCAGTTTTTTGTGATGACATGGGTAATCTCATATTCGATTCAGGCGGCATTATAAACCAGCCCGACGGCGGGGAATGTCTGCTACCATAGCGCGATCATCACATTATAAACCGCCGGTAAGACAGTATGCGTTTAGAAGAGTATTTTTCCCGCCAGGAAAACGGAATTCTTGTCAGCCGCCAACAGGCCAGCACCTTTGCCAAAAAGGTCGCCGGTGACTTCAATCCCATTCACGATGAAGATGCCAAACGCTTTTGCGTACCCGGCGATCTACTGTTTGCCCTGGGTCTGCATCACTACGGTTTGAGCCAACACATGCGCTTCAACTTCGGTGGAATGGTGTCAGACAATGTGCCACTGCTGTTCCCTCAAACCGATGATAACGATATCAGCATTTGCGATAATAACGGCAAGGAATATCTCAACATCAGCCGTTCGGGCGAATGCAGTACCGACCAAGCCCTGACCAGCGAACTGATCCAACGCTATGTGGAATTTTCAGGCCAGACCTTTCCCCACATCCTGGTACCGCTAATGCAGGAAAGGCAGGTGATGATCAATACCGATCGACCACTGGTGATCTATGAACGCATGATGATCAATGTCGATGATCTCAACATCCAGAATCCAAGCCTTGAACTGAGCAGCTCAACCCTAGACGTGGACGGCAAGCGTGGCAGTGTCAGTCTGCAGTTTGTGGTGAATGCCAACGGCACGACCGTCGGCCGCGGTGAAAAAAATATCGTTTTGAGCGGTCTGCGTGACTTTGATCAGGCCAAGATCGACCTGCTTGTCATTGAGTACAACGGGCGTAAAAACGCTTATTTAACCAATTAATGCCAATAGGCATACAAACCATTCACTGACCCGGGCAGCAGCTCGACCCAACCAGAATATTCCTCATCATCCATGTCCAGCTCTTCCTCGCGTGACAGCGCTAGGGTGGCAATGGGCTCGAGCAGAGAGCGCTGATCTTTGGGCAGCTCAGCCCAAACGTCTTCATTATCTGAAACCGCCAGCATAAAACCGAAACACCAGCCCTCGTAGACCTCAAAGCTTTCGCCGTTCTCTTCCTCTTCGATCACCATCGGTTCGAAGGGCTGGGCCGATTCCAGTTCGGCGGCGATATCCTGATACATGCGCAGCAATAACTCAGGAATCTGTGCCGGTGGCTTGGCCTCGCCCAACACCGCCTCAAGAATGGATGCTTCATCACCATCGCTGCCGCATAAGATCAGTGCGGTGAGATAACCATGGGCCTCGTCGATAGCAAGACGATCATCCTCTTCACTGAGCAGAAATTCGTCCAGCTCGGCCAGCTCGGTATCGGTCAGGGCAATTTCAGCGTCTGTGCTCATGCTCATCTCTGTCAGTTAACTAATGAAGGAGGGGCACTATACCTTAGCCACCTGCTAAGCGCGCGACATAAACTTGCCGTTGCTGGTGTTCACCTTAACCATCTCCCCGTTTTCCAGATATTCCGGCACCTGAACCTCCAAGCCCGTACTCAGCTTGGCAGTCTTGGTGCGGCTAGTGGCACTCGCACCCTTGATGGCCGGAGCGGTGTCGATAATCTGCATGATCACCGAGGCAGGCAGTTCGATGCCGAGAATGTCGCCATCCATGATCAGGGCGGTGATGCCTTCCATACCATCAGTGATATAGCCGATCTGATCCTCAATTTCATCCTTGCTTAGGTGGTACTGGCTGTAATCCTCTGAATTCATGAAGACATAGCTATCGCCATCTATATAGGAAAACTGCACCTGCAAGCGTTGGCAATCGGCGTCTTTGATGAAATCCTCGCCCTTGAAGGTTTCATCCAGCTTTTGTCCTGTTTTGAGATTGATAAAACGTACCTTGTACAGGGTTGAGGCGCCACGAGACGAGGGGTTGCGCACATCAATGTCTTTCACCGAGTAGGGCATCGTATTAATCTCTACCACCATGCCTCGTTTCAAATCGCTTGCCTTTGGCACCACAATCTCCTTGTTTGCTAATGATGGGCGGCATTATAGCGCCTGCCGCTTGGCAGGGGAGAGGGGCTGAGCTAGAATAGTTGATTGTTTTAGTAGGTTATTCCTCATGACGCATACCCCCCTGACTTTTCCGCTCAGCAACAGTTTTGCCAATCTGCCTGATGATTTTTATGCCCAGGTACACCCAACGCCGCTGCATAATCCGGTCGAGCTAATCCACTTCAACCACCGCAGCGCTGAACTGCTCGACCTTGAACCAGCGCAATATGACCCAGACGAACTCATTGCCATCTTCAGCGGCAATCAGCCTCTCAATGATGCGGCTAACATCGCAATGCGCTACGCCGGGCATCAGTTTGGCCATTTTGTACCGCAGCTAGGAGACGGCCGCGCCATCATGCTGGGTGAAACCACCAACCAACGCGGCGAAAAATGGGAGATCCAACTCAAGGGCAGTGGCATGACCCCCTTTTCGCGCATGGGTGACGGCCGCGCCGTGCTGCGCTCCACTATTCGCGAATATCTGTGCAGCGAGGCGATGTTTGCGCTGGGCATCGCCACCACCCGCGCCCTTTGCATCACCGGCAGCGAGGACAAGGTCTATCGTGAACGGATCGAAACCGCTGCCGTGCTGACCCGGCTTGCCCCCAGCCATGTGCGCTTTGGTTCGCTGGAATATTTTTATTACCGCGACAAACATGAACAGCTAAAACAGCTGATCGATTATGTCATCGAGCAGCACTACCCAGAGTTGGCAGGGGCAGACAACCCGATCCTGGCCCTGCTGGATGAAGTGATAAAACGCACGGCGAAGCTGATCGCCCAATGGCAATCGGTGGGCTTCTGCCATGGTGTAATGAACACAGACAACATGTCCATCCTCGGCCTGACCCTGGACTACGGCCCTTACGGATTTTTGGATGGCTACAACCCGCGCCACATCTGCAACCACACGGATCCACACGGCCGCTATGCCTATGACCAACAACCCCAAATCGCATTATGGAACCTGGCTTGTCTGGCCCAAACCCTGCTGCCGTTCATTAGCGAAGATGCAGCCAAAGAGTCACTCAATCGGTACTGGCACCTGTTTAACGCTGACTATCAGCAGATCATGGCTAACAAGCTCGGCTTCGAACAATTCAACGAAACAAGTACGAAGCTGACAGACGCGCTATTGAAACTCATGCAACTCAGCCAGACAGACTTCACCCGCGTGTTTCGTGCATTGTGCAACGTTGAAAGTAACAGTGACCAATCGGATACACGCCTGCGCGACATGTTTGTTGACCGAGAAGGGTTTGACCACTGGCTTTCGGACTATCGTGCTGCCCTGAAGCAACACGCCCGCGCCGATGCTGAGCGCCAGAGCGAAATGAAATTGGTCAATCCGAAATACGTGCTGCGCAACTACTTGGCGCAGGCCGCCATTGAGAAGGCGGAGCAAGAAAAAGATTACAGCGAAATCGACAATCTGATGCAGGTGCTGCAAAAGCCATTCGATGAATGGCCGCAGTTTGAACACTACGCCGCCCAGCCACCGCAATGGGCTGGCCAAATAGAAGTTAGCTGTTCGTCATAGTTACTGATTGCGCATAAAATCAGCAGTTTTGAACAGCGAGTGAAGCAGATGCTGTTTCAATAGCGCATCGTCTATCGCCATTTCCTCGATCGCCTGCTTCATGCACAGCATCCAAGCATCGCGCGCTGCCTCATCAACACTGAAGTGCATGTGTCGCTTGCGCAGACGTGGATGACCATACTCTTCCATATATAACTGCGGCCCGCCGAGCCAGCCGGATAAAAATTTGAACAGCTTGTCTTTTGAACCGGACAAATCATCGGGATGCATGGCGCGGATAGATTCTGCCTCGGGCAAGGTATCCATCAAGTCATAAAAACGATCGACCAGCATACGCACCGCCACCTCACCCCCTAAACGCTGGTAGGGGCTTTGTTCCTCATTTATCATTTACAGCTATACCTTTTTCCACAGCAGAACTCGATTATTGGCCGGCAGCGGGTAGTCGTGCTGAAACGCCATGCGGGTCTCTTCAGCCAATACGTTCAGCTCATCAACATCACGTACCCCCATGAAAGGGTCTTGGCGCTGAAGGCGCATATCAAACAGGGCATTGCTTTCGCTGGTATGCTTGCCACCAAAACTGAAAGGCCCATACAGAATAAACAAACCGCCGGTTTGTAGCAGTTTTCCCACACCGGCAAACAGAGCCTCCACATCGCGCCAGTGCATGATGTGGGCTGTGTTGGCGGAAAATACGGCATCGACCTTGAGGCTGGGCCAATCACTGCGCAGCACATCCAGTTCAAATGGGCCCAGCACATTGGGCAACGCAGCCTCATCCAACCACGACTGTATTGCATCATGGTTGTGGCGACGATCACTGATATGCCAGATCAGGTGCGGCATTTTCTGGGCAAAATAGATAGCATGCTGGCCGGTGCCACCACCGATTTCGAGCACGGCTCGCTTGTCCGCCAAGAGCGGCGCGATGACTTCGAGGATGGGGTCGCGATTCCGGTCACAGGAATCGGCATAGGGTTTATTCATAATCACCTCGAAATTTTAGTACCAACGAATTAGAGTAGCAGCATGACTATAGAAAACACAGGCACACCTTTTGGTGATCCCGAACTCCTGCTGAAATTGGCCGGCTACCGCATGCCATTTGGCAAATACGCCAATCGTCTGCTGATCGATCTGCCCGAACCCTATGTGGTCTGGTTTGCCAACAAGGGATTTCCCAAGGGTGAGCTGGGCCAGCTGCTGCGCATCGTACATGAGATCAAGGTCAATGGCCTGGAATATCTATTTGACCCACTCAGGCAGGAGCAGGCACCAGGACACTAGCTGAGTCATTCTCTTCAATTTCAAGGCACCGCATCAGGGATGCAATCTACATAAGGCAAATAGGGTTTGATATCCAGAATCGGAGTGCCCTCAACCAGGCGCATGTCCTTTAGATGCAACTTCACCTTGCCCTTGTGCCGTTCGATGCGCGCCAGCTCAGCCAATGACTGTCCAATCTGGTTGACCTCATTCTCCAGCGGAAAAATGAGCCATAGATGGGAAAAACCATCCAGGCCGACAAACGCCTCTTCGCGATTATAGGGTGGATAAAACTCGATCCAGCCGGGATGAGTAATACCAATAGGTTCAAACTCAAACTGCATTGGCTGGACGCTTTTTTGAACCACTGCGGCCTGGACGAAAATAATCAGTGTTGTCGTAATAGGCCTCAGCGCCATTCGCCTCATCCCAACCCGGCATACCAAGAATGGGGAAGGGCTGCAGGTCTTTTGGTTTTGTCAGCACATCGCCGGCGCGAAACATGGCCGCCAGTTCTTTATCCAACCACTGCAATTGCGCTGTGGTTTCCTGTTCAAAAAAGGCTGCTTCGGCCTCAATCAACACCGCGTTGGCCGTCATACCGAGGTAAGGCGCTAGCCCCTTCTCATACATGGCGTGGCCAAAGGTGATGCAGCTCAGCGTTTGCACCAGTTCATCGCGGCGCTGCCAAAACAGTTCTTTCCACTGAAAATCGCGAATCAGTTGCAGCAGAGATGCGTCAGACGACACGATCACCACGCCACCTTCATCAAACAGCGACAGCATGTTTTCAATCGGCGTGCGGCTACCCAATTCATTTGTTGTTTCAATGCGCTTCTGGGCATAGGGCAGATGGATGGAATTGATCACTGCTTTGGTTTCGGGAAACATAAACCAGCTCAAAAACTGAAAAAAGTCATGCCAGTTTTCGTGTCGGGTTTGCAGCTCGCCGGTCTTAAAGATGCGCGGCGCATAGTGCTCTTCAAAACTGCCAGGTTTGCCGTCTTGAGCCACGATGCTGAGCGGTTTGCCTGCCAGGGTGCAGATCGGCGTGGGCCAAACATCCAATAAAGCCTGGTAATCCCGCAGCGTCGGCCACTGTGCCTGCGCTGAAAAGTGCTGAGCCAGATGACGCAACGGGGCATACATCGGCAAGCTCGATGCAAATGCGGGATTCCAACCGGGGAGTCGATGACAATGCCTCAAGAAAAGGCCTACCTCTAAGCTATTAATATTAATAATGAGTAATCTACTATTATAGCGTGCACCACAAGCATAACGCAGATCAGCGCAGAGTCGGTAAAGCGCAGGGAGAAGAACTATTTTCGGGGCACAACCAATCCAAGGCTTGAAATCCATAAGGGATTGGGGCAATATGCGCGCTCTTTCGCGGAGCGGTAGTTCAGTTGGTTAGAATACCGGCCTGTCACGCCGGGGGTCGCGGGTTCGAGTCCCGTCCGCTCCGCCACTTATTTTCCGCAATAGGACAACGCCATGAATATATGGGTTGATGCCGATGCCTGTCCTAGCGTAATCAAGGACATTCTTTACCGCGCCGCAGAGCGTGTCGAAATGCCACTGATCCTGGTGGCCAACCAACCGTTACGCACACCCGCGTCGCGTTTCATCAAAACAATTCAGGTCGCACCCGGTTTTGACGTCGCCGATAACCATATCGTTCAGCATGTGCAGGCTGGGGATCTGGTCATCACCGCCGATATTCCGCTGGCAGCCGAGGTCATCGACAAGGATGCTCATGCCCTCAATCCGCGCGGCGACTTTTATACCCGGGAAAACATCCGCCAGCGCCTCACCATGCGTGATTTTATGGAGACCATGCGCAGTAGTGGCGTGCACACCGGCGGCCCCAACGTGCTGAATCAGCGCGACCGCATGAAATTCGCCAATCAGCTGGATAGTTTTCTAGCCAAACAGACGAAATAAAGCAGAGCCTTTCTACACAACCAGCTGGGCACTCACAAGCAGCGACAATTCCCTAAATAACAGTAACAGCCCCACTGCCACCATCACCATGCCGATCATACGTGCCTTGGCACCCTCGATCAGCAGCACCGTAATGGGCAGACGCATGCCCTTGGGCGGCAGACGCATGGCCTGCATGATCTGAAAACCAAGCCAGAGAAACAGCAGAATCGGCAGACTGCGCATGACACCAAAGGTGATTGCACTGACATAGAGCTTTTTCTGATTCAGCGCTTCGATGCCCTCGTCGGTACGCTCCAGCGGCATCTGCATGAGAAAGAAATCTATCAAAGGTTCCAGCCACAGCAAACACAGCACATACAGGGCCGCCAGAATCAGACAAGTCTTTTGCAACGGCTTGTCGGCCAGGATAATTTCAGGTTTACGCTTAGGCATGGCGAGAAAAAGGTAGCCTACACCACCGACTCAAAGCCCTCAAACTGCGGCGGACCGAGGTAAATATCCTTACTCTTACCGCCGGCACCGGCGTGGGCCTTGCGAAATGCGTCCGACTCGGTCCAGTTAACGAAGTCCTGCTTCGACGCCCAGGTGGAGTGGGATGCAAACAGGGTGAACTCGTCGCCACTCGGCCCTTGCAACAGGTTAAATGACTCAAAGCTGGGCACGCTGTCGAGATAGGTTTCGCGGTTTTTCCAGATCTCGATAAAGTCCTGCTCGCAGCCGGGCTTGATTCTGAAACGATTCATGGCGATGTACATAGGTTTATGCTCCCAAGTTATTCATTCGATTAATGATGCACACCACCATCACCATGGGCATGCCCGTGACTGATCTCCTCCAACGTGGCATCGCGCACCTTGAGCACTTCCACATCGAACTGCAGCGTTTTACCCGCATAGGGGTGATTGGTATCCACATCCACCGCCTTCAGCCCCACCTTCACTACCGTGGCAGGACGCGGCCCATGCTGGGTGTTGAGCTGCACCATCATGCCCGGTTTCAGCTTAGGTTTGGCCTTGCCTTCGCGAATGATGTGATTAATGGAGACACGTTGCACCTGGCCTTCCTCACGCACGCCATAGGCATTTTCCACCGCTTTGGATATCTTGTCACCCACGCCCTTGCCCAGTAATGCGTCTTCCAGCGCCTGCATCATGCCGTGATGGCCGTGCAGATAGGCCATCGGCTGATCTTTATGTGAATCCTCGAGCACCTCGCCACCCGGTTCGCTGACGACATAATGAACGGTGACTACCTTATCCTTTTCAATTTGCATACTGTTGACTCCTAGCGCTTTATAATGGCAGCGATTCTACTACTTATTTCACCTGCCCAAAAACAGCAGCGAGGACAAAACGCAGACATGAAAGGACAACGAGTTATCCAAAATGTTTAATTCCCTCTTCAAACCACAGCCCCTCCTGCCGGAAGAGGCCGTCACTTGGCTGTTTGATGGCTTTGCCTGGGCGCTTACGAACTTCGGCACCGATGTGTTTTATAACGAAACCATCCTGGTTGAGCCGTCGAATACGTGTTTTCCCGGCCAGGGCGACAGCGTGAATGAAATGGCCGAGCTGATCGTCAATCAGGTCAAGCACTTTGCTGGGCTAGACTATCTGCCCTTGCGCGTCATCAACCACCACGAATTCGATCAGGCAAGCGCTGCTCTGCCTGACATGCGGCAGGTCATTTCCGATATGAAGCAGGGCGGCAGCAGCGCGTTGCCCCTGTTTTTCGAACCCCAGCAAATCGCCAACCCCAATGCCATGATCGCCAATTACGCCCATGGCCTGGCCCACCATCTTGGCATGCTTGCGCGCGAACCGGCCCCCTGCGATGAGGCACAATGGCCGCACATGATGGAGTTACTGGCGGTTTATATGGGGTTTGGTGTCATGTTCGTCAATACCGCCATCCCCGAACGGATTACCTGTGGCAGTTGCCGCAACCCGGCCATGGATCGCAAAGGCGCGCTGGATGAAATGGAGGTGATCTATGCCTTGGCCATCTTCTGCGCATTGAAAGAGATTCCTGCCAAACAGGCAGCGTCACATATCAAGAGTTATTTAAGACCGTTGTTGAAAAAGGCGATCAAAGATGTTCAGCTGAGAAGCGCGGCACTTGCCCGCCTAAAGGCGATCGATTCCGTAGCACAGCTGAGGGGCAAACAGGTAACGGAACAATCGCAACTAGCGCCACCCAGCTAAGTCGGAGTCAAAACCCCGCTTCTTTCTGCAGCCGCATTTGATTCTGTCTTTCGCGCATTTTTGCATCGAGATACTCTTCGCGTTCCAGTTCATGCAGCTGTGCTGCATAAACCTCGGTCAGCTCAAACCAACGATGTGCGCGCGCCGCAAAACGCTCATCAACCGGGATCAGCCTGGTCTCCAGATAGGCCTGCATGGCAAATAGATAACGCATGGCATTACGCTCGATGATCGCCTGCGGCCCACGGATGAAAACCGGCTCGCCGTCGGCATCCCGGCCCTGCACACTAAAACCCTGCTTGTTGCGCCCAAGTGTCGCCAAATATGCAGAACTTGCCAGACCACTCAACCAACTGCCAGTGTAAGCCATACTGACCCGCATCAGGGTCCGTCCATCAATCGCCACCGCATCAAGCTCAAGCAGATAGTCGGTTGTGCCCATTGGCCCCTGATCCGCCTGCATCACGATTGTGATGCCATCATCATTCGCCTGTTTGACCCGATAGCGGTATTTCAGGGGATGAGACTCTTCAGGTGATTGGTAGAATTTGCGCCCTAGAAAAAGGGTCAGCAGATCGCTGCTTGCCAGGCGGCGATAAGTGCAGGCCTTGACGTTGAGATTCAGCGGCATAAAGTCACACCAACTCGCCACATCACCCAAGGTCTGGGCCACATCGTTGAGCGGCTGATCGATGATACCAACCACCTCTGCACTCAGGCGCTTACCCTCTGTCTGAGAACGAATGACAAACGGTAAATTAACAGCGTCCTCCGACACTTGTGTGCGCAATTGATCATATTCATCAAAAAGTGAACCCGAATGAGCCGGTTGCGCCCAGGCAAATCCAGGGCTACACAAGAGAAAAAATATCAGGGAAATCAGGCGCCTCAGAACGGGCAGTGGTTGACACATATCATTACTATACTGGCTACGACCAAATGCTTGAGCTACGTACTGGATTAGTCCACTGCTAGCAGCACAAGTTCACCCAACCAACGCCCCGGTTAAAGCGCAGGCATTTCTACCTCTTCCTCTTCTTGCTCAAATTTGTAGTTCAGCACCGACTCTGGGCGCTGTAGATAATACCCCTGGATATAGTTGATGCCTTTCTGCCAGAGAAAGGCAAGGGAGGAGGGATCCTGCACAAACTGGGCAATGGTGAAAATATTGTTTGCCTTGGCATAGCGGGCAATGCTGTCAACCGAGTGCTGGTGATCCTTATTGCTGGCCAGTTCGTGAATCAACTGCCCGGATATTTTCAAACAATCCACGCCTAGCGCCACGGCTAGCCGTTTATGGCTTTCTGTATCACTTACCCGATCGAGGCAAACGAGACATTTATTCATTCTGATTGCACTAATCAGGGTTTTGACTCGCTGTTCATTCTGGCTGGCGGCATCCGCGGTAATTTCAAATACCAGGCGGGCCTCTGGCAGTTGGGCCGCATGCAATTGTTCACTCAGCCAGCGAATCAGCTTGCTGTCCTGTAGGGTACAAGTAGAAAGCTTGATGAAAAAGCGCGTAGAGGCATCTTCCTCAAGCTTGGTTTTGATGGTTTTAATAGCATGTTTGATCACCCAGCGGTCGATATCGGTGATCAGGCCCGTCTTTTCGGCGGTGCCAAGAAATGCCCCGGGTGGAATCTCTTTGCCATCATCATCCAGCATGCGCAACAACAGTTCGTAGTTAGATGCCGGCTCGGCATTCAGATTGACAATCGGTTGATAGGCACAGAAAAAGCGGTCATTCTCGAGCGCTTTTTGAATACGCTCAAACCACTGCGACTCTTCCGGCAAAAGGCTCTCAGGCCCAACGGGTACTACCACCGGCACATCATGT
This sequence comes from uncultured Chromatiaceae bacterium, assembly GCA_945787735.1. Classification (GTDB taxonomy): domain Bacteria; phylum Pseudomonadota; class Gammaproteobacteria; order Tenderiales; family Tenderiaceae; genus Tenderia. The sequence continues at coordinate 22,744 of CALZIQ010000041.1, forward strand.
TTTGGAGTATCTTCTTGCGGCCTATCCTCATTCTCTGCATCGTCGGCAACAGCGATGACCTCCTCTCCAGACACCTCTCCAACAACCTCATCTGCTACTTCATCAACCGGCGCAGCAGCTTGTTGTTCAGGCTTGAGAACAAGCCCCATTAACTTGGGATGATTGATTGACACCGCATCCCTGGCTGCGGCCATCAGTGCTTCATAGCGAATATTTTCGTCAGCATCCTGACTCACCACAATAACCGGTGTATTGGCTTGGTGTTGATTTGTCATATCCACAATTTGGCTCAAAACCATGGACTCGGGCAGCTGCTCTGCGGCCAGTACCACATCCCAGGGTTGTTTCTGAAGCTCTGCTTCAAGCACATTGAGGCTTGCGGCCATTTTTCCTTTGACGGAAAATCCGGCATTTTTAACCGCATTGCCAATGGCTTTTGCCGCATCGGATGAAACGGCAACTATAATTACCCTTAAAATTGTGGATGAACTCATTTGAACATGTGCCCCAATTAGTTGATCTGGATTGATCAGTTAATCGGTGCGCATGGAATGAAACTTGAGTAGCTGCTGAATAGCGATGCCCCGAGGACAAGGGCACTTAATCAGGGCTTGCCGGCAAACTCTTTAATAATACTGGTGTATTGGTCGATGGTCGCCTTTTCCGCCTGCTTATCTGCCGCCGCCATAAAACGCTTGATCTCCTCCAACGCCTCTTCAGTTCGCCCCTGTTTCCACAGTGTATTGAATAGGGCGATGGAAAATTCACCCCTTCCCGGCGCCATCAACACCAGCCGCTCAAACACCATCTCGGCTTCCTGGAATTTTTCCGAGGTAAAATAAGACCCACCCAGCATCAACAGAGCGGCTTGGTTATTGGCATCGCTTTTCAACAGCGCCAGTAGCAACATGCGGGCCTCATCACTTTTACCAGACTGCAATAGCGCTTGGGCCTGGGCCAAGCTTTCTTCAACATTCTGTGACATGACAATCGTTTATTTAGAATAGTTAACAAAAAGCCCCCGCACCCTGCGTAACACAAGCAGAATGCCGGGGGCGGTTAGCTGGTTACTCTCAGGTCAGCGCAGGATAATCGGTATACCCCTTCTCACCTGGTGTATAAAAGGTGTCATAGTCAGGCTCGTTTAATGGTGAACCTTCCTTCCAACGCATAGGCAGGTCAGGATTAGCCAGAAACGGACGACCCACCGCAATCAAATCCCCTCTGCCGGGAATATCTTTTTCCGCCCGCTCAGCATCGTAACCACCCGACACAATCAAGGTGCCACAGAACTCGTCACGAAACCCATCTTTGATAGAGAATGGAACCTCAGGCGCCCCCATGGAGGAATGATCCACCAGATGCACATACACCACATCCTGTGCATCAAGCTCTTGCGCCAGATAGATATAGTCCTCTTCCATCTCATCGTAGAGCGGCATGTCGTTGAACACGCCATAGGGAGACAGGCGAATACCGACCTTGTGATGGCCGATGGCATCGGTGCATGCTTCCACCACCTCGAGCATAAAACGAGCACGGTTTTCGATGCTGCCACCGTAATCATCCTTGCGCTGATTCGAGGTCGGCCGGATAAATTGCTCGATCAGATAGCCATTGGCGCCGTGCAGCTCGATACCATCAAAACCAGCCGCCACCGCATTGCGCGCCGCCTGGGCATACTCCTCAATCGTGCTACGAATATCCGCCTCGGTCATCGCCTCCGGCACAGGCAGTGGCTGCATGCCCTCGGCATCGGTATACATCTGCTCGGCAGCGGCAATCGCCGACGGCGCCAGCACCCGCGCACCGGCAGGCATATTTAGAGGATGGGAAATACGCCCCGTGTGCATCAATTGCATAAAGATATGGCCGCCTTTTTCATGCACCGCCGCTGTAATCGGCTTCCAGGCCTCGATCTGCGCCTCAGAAAAAATGCCGGGAATGCGTGGATAGCCCAGTGCATTCGGCGATGGCGCCGTGCCTTCAGTAAGAATCAACCCTGCAGACGCACGCTGTGCGTAA
>CALZIQ010000042.1:0-23994 GCA_945787735.1 uncultured Chromatiaceae bacterium
TACGTTAAAAAATAGATTAAAACGTTCATTTCTTCGTGTGAATTCCGCTTTTTCATTCCCCTTTGCCTTACTATTATCCGCTCGACGCGCTTACACTGAGCAACACTTATTTCTTTAGTGATTCTGCCTCGCTTCAATCTGAAAAAGATGATCTACAATCTCAGTGTCAAAATGTACGCCGGAAAGTTTTTTTATTTCATCAAGGGCTTTAGTTCTGGGCATGGCAGAGCGATAAGGCCGTTTGGAACGCATAGCATTATAGGCATCCGCAAGACCGAGAATTTTGGCTTCTATCCTGATTTCATCACCGTTCAAGCCACGCGGATAGCCGGAGCCATCCATACGTTCGTGATGCTGGCCAATTATTTGTTTGAGTTCAATCAATTCTTCATGATTTTTTTGCGGAGTGATCATATCAATGATCTCTTCGCCAATTAAAGTATGCCGTTTTATTTCGCTGATTTCTTTGTCCTCGAGACTTTCTTTTTTATAAAATACGGCGCTTGGGATAATGATGCTGCCGATGTCATGCAGAATGGATGCCTGTTCGAGCAACGCTATACGATCATCACTTAAGCCGATGCGGTGTGCTATCTCAATGGCTAATGTGCGGATGCCCTGAGAGTGGCTAAGCCCATGCGAACTCAAGCCACGACTCTTTTCCATGAGTGTAGCCAGGCTGCTAAGTGAACGCAGCAGCATACTGGTATCGTCTCTCAAATAATCGGGCTCATCATAGGCAGTGACCATATTGCCGCCATATTCCTTGGACAGATACATGCGTCTGTCAGCGGCACCGATCAGACCTTTTTCATCTTTACCGTCTTCTGGATAACTGGCAATACCGATGCTTAATGAAAGGCGTATGCGCTCTTCCCGGCCACTAAAATCTGTTGCGAAAATGGTTTTTAAACGCTCAGCGACTTCAACGCTTCCTTCCTTGATAGTTTCAGGCAACAGCATGGCAAATTCGTCGCCACCATAGCGATAGATACTGTCACCTTCACGTAGCACAGATTCAAAGATCTTGGTTGATTTGACCAACATCTGGTCACCAAAGCTGTGCCCGAAGTTATCATTGGCCTGTTTGAAACCGTCGATATCGATGATGATGACAGAAAAAGGGCGACAATAGCGGTTGGAGCGCGTGAACTCCTGGAACAGCCGTTCATCAAAATGCCGTCTGTTATACAACGTTGTCAGCGGATCAGTGATGGCTTGTTTGTAGAGTTGTTTTTGCAGGTTAATGTGTTGGCTGATGTCTTCAACAATACAAAAAATCATCTTCTTTCCGTTTTCATAAATGCTGCTGTACGAAATGGAAATGGGGACTTCATCGCCATCTTTTTTTATGGCAGTTGTTTCAAATGTCTTTTGAGTATTGGTTTCGTTATCATTGATGACATTGCGAAACGTGGAGTTGAGCTTGGGACGATCTTTAGGAACCAGGAATGTGTCAAGTGTACGGTCAGAAATCTCGTTTGCGCTAAACCCGAGAATCTCTCCCATTCGCTGATTGGCAAACAGCGTTTTTCCGTACTCATCCGAAAAAACAACGCCGTTGGAAAATGTATTTAAAAAATTGCTGAGTGTTGCCTTTGAAACTGGAACAATAAAATCGAGTGTATCTCTACCACTCTCCATAACGCCCCCTCAAACATTATGAAACTACTTACGGGGAGTCTCTGCAAAATTAGCGTTACATCGACTCTGTTTTTTTGACTTGTAAAAACAAATTTAGCAGAATTGAAAATAATGTATAGGGGTAGTGTAAAAGAATTTCATTTATTTCTAAATCATCTCTTTTGATCGAGCATGCCAGATTTCAGTTGCCTGTTTAAGCGCTTCAGTGCGGGTCTGCTGTTTTTTCATTGTATACAAGCTAATTGCAAGTGTATTGATCACTGCGGCCTCGCCGTAGGTATGCTGAATTTTTCCCTGCCAGAGTAATTTCATAGTGTCTAACTCAAGTATTTTAGGTTTGAGCTCCCTGCTTGTTAGCAGTGCTGGCCATTCTTCTGTTTTCATTTCTTGATTGTGTACAGACAAAATTTTGAAGGGTGAGTCTGGGCATGCTTCAATTTCCCCTCCATCACCTTTGATTACTGCCATATGCTGTTGTCCCAATAACTGGGCGGCGCCCTGGTGGATTTTGAGATAACCCGGATGAAATATCCCCTGCATCTGACAAGGTGCATTAAACGGGTTAAGCATTCTCGAAACGGTATGGACAGGGGAGCGCAGGCCAAGCAGCTCACGCAGATCGATGATTTGTTGCATGCGTGGGCTGAGATGCTCCAGATTGAGATAGGCGAAATTGGATTTCTCCAGCACGCCTGACGCCTCTTGCAGTGAATCGCAGATTGGCAGGCCCAGAAATTCCAGTGCAGGAGGGGTGTAAATGCGATTATCCTTGCGGCCGCGCAAGCCATGCATAAAAACCTTGGTGCCGTTATCTGCCAGCAATAACACACTTAAAATGAACCAGGGCAGATGACGGCGTTTGCCGGCATAGCTGGACCAGTCCAGATCAACTGCCGGGGCATTGCCAGGCAACTGGATGTGCTGACGTACTGCACGGACAAAACCGGCCACCTCTTCTGGCGACTCTTCCTTGACCCGGATCAACATCAAAAAGGCACCCAGTTGCTCCGGTTCCACATGGCCATCCATGATCATGCTCATCGCCTCAAAGGCTTCATCCTGGGATAGCGATCGGGAGCCCTTTTGGCCGCGGCCGAGGGTGCGGATGAATTTAGCAAAAGGGTGTTGTGTATCCATGAATATGAATCCTTAAGTGCCGGACAAACAAAAACCCCGGCATAAAGCCGGGGCTCTTTTAAATATTTACGTTTGTTTTAGTCATCGCCACTGAAGGCACCGATCAGATGGAGCAGGCTGGTGAAAAGATTGTAGATGCTCAGGTAAATTCCCACGGTGGCCATGATGTAATTGGTCTCGCCGCCGTTGATGATACGGCTGGTGTCATACAGCATGAAACCTGCCATCAACATGGCAACCGCAGCTGAGAGGGCCAGAGAGGCCATCGGCATGGGATAACCAAACAAACCGGCCAGTAGCAGCGCCAGCATGGCAACGATCACTACGATCAAGCCAGCCATCAGAAAACCGCCCATGAAACTGAAATCCTTCTTGGTCACCATTACGTAACCGGTCAAGCCCAGGAAGATAGCGGCAGTAGAACCGAAGGCCATGGCGACTACATCGCCGCCGTTTGGCATGGCCAGGTAGTGCGAAAGAATAGGACCAAGACCAAAACCCAGCAGGCCAGTAATGCCAAATACAACACCCAGCCCTGCGGAGGAATTAGCTGTGCGGGGCAGTACCAGCCAGATCAGGCCTAGTGCGGCAAGAGAACAGATAATGCCGGTGAAGGCAGGTGGCTGGATAGCCATGGAAATACCGGCGGTCACGGCGCTGAACAACAGCGTCATGGCCAGCAGGGTGTAAGTATTGCGAACGACCTTATTCGTTTCGACGGCCGAGGTCGCGGAACCGCTAATTACACGTGCTACGGGTCTCATTTTTCAATAACTCCTGTTAATTTAATGAATTCCAAAGGATGTCAGAACAAAGCGTTGGACCTAAGTCTACCACTAAAGTTTCCAGACATTAAGACCCAGTCCAAATGAAAAAGATTAGGATTTCTTTATTTAAGGTCTGGAAATCCCGAAAATTTTTGGTATCATCATTGCGCTTCCGCGGAGAGGTGGCTGAGTGGTCGAAAGCACCGGTCTTGAAAACCGGCGACGGGTTAAACCGTCCCAGGGTTCGAATCCCTGCCTCTCCGCCATATAAATAATAACAAGCCCAATATACTAACATGTTGGGCTTTCTTGTTTCTGGGTGGCCCCCTAAATATCCCCCGCAGTGTTCTTATAGCCAGTCTTTTATTGATTCACCCAGCAGGTTTTCGCGAATGTTATCGCCTAACATACACCCTGAGGTAGTCCGTCAATCATCAGCGGCAAGTATTTCTACTTCGCCAAGTTCTGAATTAGGGGTGACGCCAGTCGACATGACCGTTTGGTTAAACGCAGCTGAGAATGTCAAAAAGAATTAACTTCCTATATCAAACGGTTAGATTTCTGAGTGAAGCTTTTCGTTCCCATAATAGCGGAGCCCCAATAGGCCAGTGCGGGTAGCAGGAGTATCGCACCGAGCATATTCACCAAAAACATGAACATTAACAATATACCCATATCCGCCTGGAACTTGAGTGGTGAAAAGATCCAGCTTGTGACACCAACGGCCAACGTAATGGCGGTAAACAACACACCACTGCCAGTTTGGCATAAGGTTTTCCAGTAGGCTTCGTAGAGGGAGTTTTCCGTTAGCATAAATTCACGCAGGCGACTGTAGATGTAAATACCGTAGTCCACACCGACACCCACACCCAACGCCACCACTGGCAGTGTAGCGACTTTAAGACCGATGTCCATCAATGCCATAAGCGCATAGGCAAGCAGTGAGACCAGCCCCAACGGCAGCATGATACAAAGCGTCGCGGTGATGGAGCGAAAGGTAATAAGACACAAAACACTAATGGCACTGAAGAGATAAAGCAGTATGGGAAACTGTGCCCGTTCGATCTCTTCATTGGTGGCAGCCATGACGCCCACATTGCCTGTAGCCAACAGAAAACGGACTTCATCGTGTTGGTGTTTACTGCGGTAATCCTTAATGGCAGCGACAATCGTGCTAATAGTGGTTGCTTTATGGTCGCTGGTAAAGATCAGCACTGGCATAACACTGCAATCGGTATTCAGCAGCCCGCTGCTCGTAGGGATGTAAGCCAGTGACTGGGCTAGTGCAGATTCATTACGCGGTAATACGCGCCACTTCATATTGCCTTCGTTCCAACCGGCGTTGATGATCTTGGCAATGCCCGGCATGGCAACCACCGATTGCACGCCGTCAACATTCTGCATGTGCCATTGAAAGTTATCGATGGCACTCATGATGTCGTGCCTAATACAGCCTTCCGCGGCGGTCTCAACAATCACAGTCAAGACATCAACACCAATGGAAAATTTATCCACAATCACCTGGGTATCGATGTTGTAACGGGCTTCGCTGCGCAGTTCTGGCACACCGCGTTGCAGATCGCCAATGCTTACATCCAGCGCCTTCCAGCCGCCAATGGCAGTGAGCAGTAAAGACAAGACAATAATGGCTGTCGCTGGCTTTGCCGTTGCCACCCTGGAAACAATGCGCCAAACACCTTTCATATGCTGAGCGCGGTTTTTTAGCTTATGTAGATGCTTCTCTCGCGGCGTGATATAGGAGATGAGCACTGGCAGCAGAAACAGGTTGACCAGGATAATGACCGCAACCCCCAGGCTAGCGGTAATGGCCATCTCTTGGATGACACGGATCTCGATCAGATAGATCGTGATGAATCCCAGGGTATCGCTGGCCAGAGCAATGGAGCTGGGGATCAGCAGGCGCCGGAAGCAGGTGCGAGCAGCCGTTTCAGCATCGTGGCCATGGAAGATTTCATTGTTATGGTTGCTGACCATTTGCACACCATGGCTAACCGCAATGGCAAACACCAGAAATGGGATGAGTACCGACATGGGGTCTATGCCGTAACCCAGCACAGGCAGCAGTCCTAGTTGCCAGATAACGACAATGAGAGCACTGCAAATCAGGGCGGTGGTGAGGCGCAGCGAGCGCGTATTGGCATAGGCAAGCAGTGCAGTGATGAAAAAGGCTATGGCAAAAAACATCACCACTCGCGATGCGCCGTTGGCGATATCGCCAACGGCTTTTGCAAAGCCGATGACGTGGACATTCAAAGAAATGTCGATGTTGTCGCTTTGAAATTTACGGCGGATTTTTTCTTCCAGCTGATCGGCCACCTCAATGTAGTTGAGCGGCTCGCCAGTTTCCGGGTTGAACTCCTGTAGTTGAACGCTGATAAGTGCGCCGCTGAAATCGTTTGCCACTAGGCGGCCGACGATGCCGGCCTTTAGAATATTCTGGCGAACCTGTTGTAAGCCTGCTTCTGTGGGTTTGAAATTGGCGGGAACTACATTGCCGCCCGCGATGCCGTCCTCCACCACTTCGGTAAAACGCACGTTGGGTGTGAATAGGGAGGTGACACGGGTGCGGTCGACGCCGGGAATGAAAAACACTTCATCGGTCGCGGCCGCAAGGCTATCGAAAAAGGGTTTATTGAATATGTCGCCTTGTTTTACCATCATGGCAATGAGGATGCGATTGGCGCCGCCAAATTCCTGCTGGTGCTTGCTGAAGGTCTGCATGTATTCATGCTTCATGGGCAGCAGTTTGGTAAAACCGGCGTCGATGCGCAGCTGCGTGGCAAAATAGAGCATGACTGCTGTAAGCAGCACAAACAGCGCGATTACCAGGCGCCGGTGACCGAACAGCATCTTTTCCAGTTTTGCGGCCACCCCGTTGCTCATGGCGTATACCTTGTGATTCCTGATTCACCCACCAGGATGAGGGCGTCATCACCTTCCAACATGGCAGAGATGCCGCTGCGATCTGGAAGTTGTTTTTGGTCAATCATGCTGTCATCACAATTTGGAGCGATGATCAATATGCCGCTTAGGCCAGTGATGTAACAATGGCTGTTTTTGCTTTTCAGGCCTGCCGTTAACATGGCGGTGGTTCTTGTGTCGATTTCCGTCCACTGTTCGCCCTTGTTGTCAGAGATGAACAGGTGTCCTCTTAGGCCGAATAGAAACAGTGATTGATCACCTGTCGGCAGACTACCAAAAAAAGAACCGTGATAAGGGGAGGGCAGGGCCTGCCAGGATTCACCTTCATTATCAGAACGGTAAACAACACCGGCCTCGGCGGCGATGAACAACGTGCCGTCTTCCATGGCGGTGATGTGGTTGAGATGAAAGTCATCCTCTTCACTTATCCAGTTCTGTTGCCATGTTTGGCCACCATCCCGGGTGGACAGGAACAACCCATACGCGCCGACAGCAAAGCCGTGTTGGGCATCTTTGAACCAGACATCCAACAGTGGTGTTTCTTCTTCTACATCGCTGTAAACCACCTGCCAGGTTTTTGCGCCATCGTCTGTGCGCAGGATGGTGGCATCATGGCCGACTGCCCAGCCAAGTGTTTCATCATGCAGATGAACCCCGGTTAATAATGCTCGAGTGGGAACGTTTGCCTGTACCCAATTGTGGCCCTGGTCTGTGCTGTACAAAATATGGCCGCGTTCACCTACGGCCACGATCAGCTCAGCCTGTTGTGCAGCGTCGAGCAGGAGTGAATTAACCGCCAGTTTAGAGCGGGTGGCTGCCTCTCCGGCCGCCAATGGAGAGGTAAAAATAAGGGCAGCGGAAAACGTATACGCGATTAAATATGCTCTGAATGAGCATCGGTGCAAAAAGCGGGCTAAGAAACGCTTCATCCGGCGCTAGTCCACGCTCCCTTGCTTATTTCATTAGCGGCGGCCGTCGCGGCGCAGGGCTGATGGGGTGTAGTCTGCGGCACTGCGTTCAAAACCGAACTCATACATCTTATCCTCATTGTCCAAACCAAAGGCAAGATAGCGCCCCGCCTGTAAGTCGGTATGCACTTCCAGCGTAGTCCACAGCAGCGGCATTTCATAATAGTTGATGACATGGCCTTCGGAGACACGCCACAGCTGGTCGCGGTTGTCGTACTGGTCTACCAGTAGGATTTGCCACGAATCTTCATCGATATAAAAAGTGCGGCGTTTATAAATATGGCGCGTATTGTCTTTCAGGGTGGCATCAACCACCCATACGCGGTGCAGTTCGTAACGCAGGTGTTCAGGATTGATGTGCAAAGGTTTCAGGATGTCATCGTATTTCAGAGAGTCACTGTGCAGTTTGTAACTGTTGTAAGGCACGTAGATTTCCTTACGTCCAATCAGCTCCCAGTTGTAACGCTCCGGGCTGCCGGTAAACATGTCGTACTGGTCGGTGGTGCGCATGCCGTCTGATGCAGTGCCGGGATTGTCGAATGCGACATTCGGTGCACGGCGTACTCGTCGTTGACCAGGATTATAGAGCCAGGCTTTACGCGGTTCTTTGAACTGATCCAGGGTTTCATGCACCAACAGAATTCCGCCAGCAAGCCGCGGTGGTGCCAGCACGGCTTGTTTGAATTGCAGGATGACATTGTTCAGTTGCTCTTCAGTCATGCCCTCTTTGGCATACTGCATGTTGAATTCATCATAAAATTTGACTAGCGTGTAATCACCATTGCGGTTCGGTGCTGCCTGGGAAAAGTGCCGTGCCGTGGTCACACCGCGCCAGCGCAAAATGTGATTCCAGATTGCCTCCAGGCCAGAGCTGGGAATAGGGAAGGGCACACTGTTGGTCGCACCGGTGACACCATTACCACTTTCCGTTAGCTTGGCGGTGGCGGTGTTATTTATGCTGGCATCATAGATGCGTTGTGGTGCAGAGGCGCTGCGGTGTGTGGGATATACATTGAGATAGAAGCTATCGTAGGCTTCCAGCATCGCCTTGTGCCCGGCAGAAAGTTTATCTGCATAGTCCGCCATGTTGCCTTTGTTGATGGTGAATAATATTTCATCGTCGGCATAAGGGTCGGGGTGATGATCGTCCGGTTTGTAATCCTCAGGTGGTGTGGTGATGCCGCCTTCCCACGATGGAATAGTGCCGTCGGCGTTGCCGGCTTTGATAGCGCCCATGGGGGTTAGATCTTTACCGAGGCGTGCAATCTCTTCAGCGCTGGGTTGTGCCCATGAAACGGCCGGTAGACCGGTGAGTATCATCGCTGCGAATAAAGAGACTGCCATTCTGGTCGTGAACATTTTTGTTGTTGAACTTTGTGTCAGCTTTGCCATGGCTCTGCTCCTTAAAAGGAATATTTGATGTTGGCGGCGATAAAGTCGCGGTCGTTAATCAGGTTGTAACGCCCGGCACCGCTGAAGCGTGTGTAGCTGATATCGGCACTGTAGACGTTCTGGTAGTCGCCGCTCAAGCCGAGTGTAATGGCCTGTCGTCCCTCAATGAAGTTGCCACCCGGGCCGGGGGATACGCCGTTGACGTCATGTTGCCATGCCAGGCGTGGTGCCAGGTTGATACTTTTAAACGCGTTGTCAAACTGCATTCTCGCCAGCATGCGATAGCCCCAAGATACCTGGTCGGCAAAGTGGTCGGCGGTCTCATAACTGTTTTGGTGTACTGCCGCTAGGTTGGGATTGCCGCTAACAAAGGTACCAGGGCCATTGAGTCGCAATATCTCTTTGTCTGGCATATCGATTACGGTGGTTACTCCAACTTCGCCGAGTAATACTGTGGAATTGGCGCCCATGCCCGGGCCGAATACCTTGGTTGCTGTGACCTGGGTCTGGGCGACATCGCGGCGAAGGTAACCGGGAATGACGGTTTCAAAAGGTACCAGTCCCAATTGCCCCTCGCTGGCCAGTGCGGCGGCACTGGTATTACCTGGGCTGAGGTTGTCCTGGGCACCGAGGGCGGCGAGCAGAATTTCCACATCGTCGATCTGGAGTGGTACGTCCTGGCGGTAGGAAAACTCACCCTGCAGTGCAATGCCCGATCGTCCCAGCAGGGTGTTGAAGCTGACGCCGTAGAGTTTGATATCCTCAGGATAGCTGATGAAGTAACGTGAAGTTTGTACATAGCTCAGGCCATCGGGGTCGACGCCTGCGGCAGCGTCGGCTGTGCCTGTAATGGCACCAATCAACGGCAGGCGGCTGTGGTAATTGATGGCATAAAAGCCAAATTCAGTATTGTTCAGGTTTTCCGAATAGAGGCGGAACGCCACGCCGAACTGTCCGCTGTCGTCGGGTTCCTGGTCGGGGGCGCGCGAAACGACCGCGGTGGTGGCCGGAGGCTGAATGACGGTAGTGGGTGATACTTGATCCGACACCGCGCCCCAACCCAGCAATACCCGTGTGCCACCTACGCCGGCAAAGTCATTGACACTGAAATAGGAGCCTGTTGGATCGATCTCAGTTTTTTCCCACTTCAGTTGATAAAAGAGTTCAAGGCTGGTGTTGTCGCTGGTGTCCATGGAAGCGGAGAGCATAGGAACTGGCGTTAAGGCCTCACGCAGCTCTGCACCTGGTACGCGGATCTTGGATACATCCACCGGGTTGATTGTGTTGATGCTGTTTTGAATAAAGGTGCTCTCACCCCAGCTGAGCAGTTGGTTGCCGATGCGCACTTCCGCCGGTTTATTGCCAAGATCAAAGTGGCGCCATAGAAAGGCGTCGAGCAGGTCGATATCGCTGCCCACTAATTCCTTGGCTTCTTCGCTCAGCGGTGTTCGAGCACGGTCACCATTTTCATTTTCAGCATCGTGGAAGGCGGTGACGCGTATGAACGCTCCGTAATTGGGATAGCTCAGCTCCATTTCGGTGGTTATTTTGACTGTATTGCTGACAATGCCCTTGTCGTAATTCAGATTGCCATCATCCGCGTTAACACCAAATGCAGTGCCGCCATTGGCAATGCCAATAATGCTTTTGTCTCGATCTTCGATGCGACTGGTGACGCCGTACGATAGCGTGGTATCTAGTTGGCCCTGGAGTTCACCTTGGCCGAACTCTATGGCATTGCTTTGGCTGCAGGTCAGCAGCATGACTGGGATCGCACTGGTTAAAATTTGTTTGTTGTTCACTTTATGATTCTCCCTGTCCTTCGCTCAGGCCGGTGTTACTCAACAACAGACGTATCGCTGATGTAAACGGTGAGTCCATTGGCTGCCAGAAATGTGGTCATTGCAGTTTGCATGACAGTGGTTGCCACTGAGCTTGCCGTGGGATCGAGCAGTGATCTGTGATCGCCCACGCTAAAACGGATTTGGGCCAGTTGGGCGCCACTGCCCACGGTGCTGGTGCTGACGTTGCTTAGCCCCATTAAGGTAGCAAGTGGATCGGTGCCGGAAAGAGGCGCGGGCACTGTTCCGGTTGGGGCGTCGGCCAATACGTTAATGGGGATCACCTGGTCGGGCAAGATGCTATCGCCATCGCCAACGATTTCAAATTGCAGGATGCCGCGGCCAGTGGTGGCTGCGCTCGCATAGTTGCCCGGGTCACCGCTGTCCAGCAAGGTCTGGGCTGCGGCCATAAAGGTTTCATAGTCGGCCGAGCCTTTTATAACGCCAGCGGCATCGGCCAGGCCAGCAGCGATAACCGGACCAAAAGTGGCGGAGCCGTCCAGTAGTTTGGCGATGCCGCTGCCCGGCATGCCAAGCACGGCTTCTTTAACCCCCGTTTCCAGGGCCAAAAATGGTATGCCCGCCATGGCGCCCAGAGAGTGGCCAACAAAATAGACATTACTGGTATCAAAGTCTGCACCACCGCCGTCGTAGTCCATGCTGGCCAGGGCATTGAAGAGAGCGAACAGATCGGCCGTACTTTGGCGCACGTTGTCGCGCGTGACCACCAGGTTACTAAGGTTGATATAGTGTGTGCCCGAGGTATCGGCCGTGCTGTCGGGGCCGGCAGCACCGCTGGAATTGTTGACCAGATCGAGATCAAAGGTGCGCTCCAAACTCGTTTTAAGCGGATGCCCGGGGGCCAGCCCGTGTAGTGGCATATCAATCGCCACGGCGGCGAATCCTACAGAAGCCAATGAGTCGGCGATGGCCATCATCGCGGTACGATCGCTGGTAATGCCGTGTTGAAAGATAACGACCGGCCATGGGCCAATCCCAGTCTTGGGTACTGATACTAATAAGGGAATAGTTTCAGTGCTGGTTGCGACTGGGGTGGTATTAAATTGTGTCAGGTTTGTGTTACCCGCACCCTGCCAAAATTTGTTTAACGGGTCGGTCGGTATGGTGGCGTTGGTCAGATAATAGGGTATATCCAATGTGCCGGCATAGAAGTTTACTGCACTGGTAGGTGTTCCCAAGTAGGTTGTCGTATCGCCGATAGTCGTGGGAGAGATCGAAGACGTGCCGGTGGCATTGCTGCGTACTGTGCTCAACACATCGCCAATGGATTGCGTGGTGAAGCTCCAGCTTAAGACCACCGTATCGCTGCTGATGCCTTGACCCGCCAACACTGCCTCCTGGGCGTTGGTTAGCTGGCGCACAGGTTCCAGTGCGGCTGCTTCGGCATCGGTGAGTGTGGCAACCTGGCTGATACCGCCACCGTCTACCAACGAGGTGGTGCGTTTTGCGATGACATAAGTTGCTTCCGGCGAAACGATGCGGCCGTCTGTGCTCTGGATGCCGCGGGTCAGCGCAACCATGTAATGAGTTTTGGGTTTGAGCGGTGCCAGGGGCGTGATGATGACGGTTTTGCCGTCAGGGTCGACTGGCGAAATGCTGGCGATAAATTCTGCGCCATAGTTGAGTTCTCGCACAACGCTGGTAACAGCGCCGCCGGGGATGCTACTCAAGGTGACTTCATATAGGTGAACTGTTTGCGCTGTGAGGCTTGCAGCTTCGATGGCGAGATTGAATTCTGTTTTGATTGGCGCAATGGTGGAAAAACCATCTAGAGAGTTCAGGGCCACCTGGGGATCAGCGAAGTCGGCTGCATCAGCGACAGGAATGTTGAGCGTGCCGTCCAGTGTACCGCTTAGCAGCAGGTTTGAAGGAAAGGGAATAACACCATCGGCGGGTGCAAAGCGGGCGACAAAACCACCCCCGGAGCGGTCGATCTGGAGATCGTTTTCTACATTGTTGTCTGTGCCGCCGCACGAAGTGAGTAATACACTACAGCCAAGCGCAGATAGCGCTAAAAGCTTTGGATAAAGCATAGTCCCCTACCTCCAGAATAAAGATTTCTGCTGTCTGCCTATGCGATCAAGAGGCGTTGGTCAACATCTCCCGTAAATAAGTGCTGAGAAATATAGACCTTACTTCACTTCATTAATTATTGAACACGCATTGGGAGAGCTATGTTGAAGTGCATCTCTCCCCTAATGCATTCGCCCACGCAAAGTGCTAGACCCCCTGTCAATTCCTTAATCTTGCAGTGAAACAGAAGCTACTATTCCACTAAGTGTTTCTGATTTCAACTTTTAAAGATATGCAGGGCTCTAAAGTAGCTATCCAACAAATTTTCATCTATCCAGCAGCATGAACAAAAAGAGACTTCTTGCTTTAGAGTGATATGTTTTATAATCGCTATTCATAAATTTATGAATTAAGAATTTATACTAGGAAAAAAGCATGCCCACCAACCCATTAACTGTTACCCGCACAAACCCCATAGGCACATCAATGATGCGGGTGATATTCTATTTGGCCCTGACATTTTCATTGCTCCTTGGTGGCAAAGCTGCACATGCTGCAGGAAAATTGGAACCGGTATTAAAGGATCGGGGTAAGCATTATCAGACAGAGAGCGAGGTTATTCCGGTACTTGACGACGGCATTCATGATCCGAGCAACGATGCCGTGCATGTATTTCAGGCACCCTATGAGGCCATGGTCGAGTTTCCCCGTGATAATGCAGGTATTGTAAATTGGGTCGAGACCATCAAGCGTGGCCTGATAGCTCCGCGTGCGGATTTGCATGGAGAGTCAAACAAAAAGACGCTTGATATGGATATTATTTTCACCGATACGGGCAATATGCCTCACGTCCGCTTCCCTCATTTGTCACATACGCTATGGCTGGATTGCTCAAACTGTCATCCGGCAATTTTTACTCAGAAAAAAGGGGCTAACGATATCGCTATGACCGATGTTTTTCAGGGCAAGTACTGTGGCCTTTGCCATGGCAAGGTGGCATTTCCTCCAACGTTGAACTGCAAGCGATGCCATTCTGTGCCTCAGAATTCAGCTATCAAATAGGACCGAGATGCTTGGATCAGGCTGTAGTGGTTACATCGAGTAAGCGCAAGCACGTTACCATTCCATCTGCCACGATGGCATCTTTTTGAGTGGTGAGTCGCTTGAAAGCATCCCATTGGCTTTATAGCCTTCTTTCGGTCAGCCGCACTCTTTTCTCCCACGTTGTCTGTTTGTCATGCTGTCAACGGGGTTTTACCTTTGCTAGTCTAGGCAATAGTCACTTCTGTTTTTTTGATTACAGTTACGACTTTTTCGCGAAGCATGCAGTGACCGTCTAACATTTCCGTGAGTTTTTCGATTCGGTAGATACCTCCTGAGATTAAGTGTTCTGTCAATGGCATTTGCAGAGCAGATCACTGACATCAGGGGTAATCCAGGTGCGGTTACGATGTAAAGCCGAAGTATTAAGCAAATAAGGCCGTGAATTCTGTATCAATTGCTCTATGGGCATCCAATCTTCACAAGCAACAAATAAGTACGGGTGAGGAGATCAACGATACTTTAAGTGATAGGATGCAAATGGCGTTTATCGTTTGAGTGCTTTGCAGTTTGGCCAGTCTATATTTACTCAGGCTGCTCACAAACAATCAATCAAAGGAGGGGAGTAAATTATGTCAAAAATCAAGTGGGTGATTCTAAGGTGTGGAGTGTTTTGTGTGTGTGCAGTGTTCAGCCTTGGCGCAAATGCGGATAAGACTAACAATTCAAAATCCGATCAATTGACCTTTGAACAAGCATTAAATTATCTTTCAACGCATAGAGAATTGGAGAAAAAGCTCACCCGCATCGCGAAAAAGTCGCGAAAAAATATCGAGGTAGGTCCGCTTATCAATAATCCTAATAATCCGGGTTTAATTGATATTGACGTGCCACTTGATAGTCACTTACCTATTAATCAGTTCGTCTGCGGTAATAATGGGCAGGAACCCAATATTCGTGATGCAGTTATCTGTACTGTGAATGATGGGGGACCCGGAAATACTGATCACGAAAAAGTAGGTCAATCGACACAAGGGCGCGATATATTAGCTGCGAGAATGGGTAATCCAAACGGTAGTAGAGTGATGGTTATTACTCAACAGCATGGAAACGAGGTGGCTGGCACTGAAGCAGCGTTGAAAATAATACGTTGGTTAGCGTTTGCTCACAACAGACAAGTTAAGTCAATTCTGGAAAATTTGGATTTACTCTTTATTGTTAGAGCTAATCCCGATGGCGGCGAACCCGATCCAATCAATTGCGCTATCGATCCAATTGTCGGCACCGTTATTAGTGAAGATTGCGGTCTTATCAGGCAAAACGTAGATTCGAGTGCTGGTGGCGCCTTTGGCGTCAATTCGGAAGCCGATTTTGCAGGTATTGTTGGCCGAGGCTACGATCTAAATCGTTACCACCATGTTGGTTTAGATAAGCCGATTCGCCCAGTAGAGAATCAGGCTATGGTTGCGGCTGCATTAGCATTCAAACCCGAGGTTGTATTGGATTTGCATGGTGATTTACCGAAGTCTGATTGCCAACTGGATTATTCTAGTATTGTTCCGGGTCAAGTATTAGGGTTATTGCCAACTGCTGAGTGTGTTTACCCCGACCAGCAACAAGATTTTCGCTTGCTGAGTCCGTTTGCCGACGCAGAATCATTTTCGAGCCAGGAAGATTTGATCCAGACTTTGGCGGTGAATGTGATGCAACGTGTTGAAGCAAGTTTTGATGGTTCTGTGGGACGATTTTCGCAAGTTCAACTGGGTGCGGGTAATATTGGTAATGGCGCATCCGCCCGCTATCAAGTCATTGGCGCGGCAGTTGGGGGATGGGAATCGGTCAATTTTTCTCCGGAGTTACGCGCTGATGTTGTTGCAGTGGTTGATGGGCAACCGATAGTTAGCGTAAATCTAGGTCTGCCTGATCCCGCCTTGCTTAAACAACAAATTCAGATCAATAGAATGGCATTAATTGAGGCGCTTACATCGCTATCACGATTTCGCCATACGCCACCGGTCGGAGGTAATGGTTTCTGTGAATATCCATTAGCGTCGATGATGATAGGAGAGTTACCACCGAAATACTGGGGGCCAGCGGCGACAGATGGCGAAGTGATGGTTCCAATTTCGCCTGAAATTGGTGTGCCGTTGTATATAAGTGGGCATTGTCCTGACAATCCGTTGCTGTAGATAGAAATTTACTGAAGAGTAGGATCTGTACATATTTAAAACTGTTTCACCAGAAAAGGCCTGAGAATGCAGATTCTTAGGCCTTTTTCATTTAGGCTAATATGAATTTTATATGTGATGAATGGATTTCATGCGGCACACAATTGACCAGTGAACAGAAATTTTTATGGTGCACCCCACACCCATGTGCATTTGTTTTTGGCGGTTTGTTGTTATGACATATGTTGGCTTTCTTTAAGATCGCTATTTCTAGCGATTATTTTTATATCACCTGATATATAGTGATTCCAAATCAGGTAGGGCTGCCTAGCTATGCCTGAAACAAATAACCCGCGAATGTATTAGGCAACCACTATGGACGTTTATGCTTTATATTTATCTGAATTATCTAGCAGGATTACATTTCTGGTTCGACTTTACGTGTCTTGATCCGGTTTTCATACAAAACTGCTAAGGGTGTCCACACTTCTTCAAACAGCAAATCCTCTTTGACTGAATCCGAATCGGTTGACTCGATAATTTTAATCGCGCGCCTATATAAATACTCTTCCTCTTCTAGCTTTGTGGGCATCTTGATTTCTCCATTTGCGTAGGTTTAGTAGAATTAACGTTAGGACTAGTGTAGCCATTTGTACAGTTCTAGAGCAATGGTGCTATCTAGGATGCACTGTTAGCCAACCTAGCTATATCAGTTTCAATTGAATAAGATTATTCTTAATGTCTTTGACTTTCAGAAACTACAGTGTGATGGATAGATTAAAACACCTACTCGATCAGATTGATCACCGCGGCTATAAAGCCTATAAACAAATACAGGGTGATTACCAGTTTCCTGATTTTCTCCTGCGTATTGATCATGTTCAGGGCGATCCTTTTGCGGATCCTTCACGTTGCCGTATTTTTATCAATTCAGACACAATTAAGCTTGATCAGGGGCTATATGCCAATCGTATTAGGTGTGTCGCACTAGAGGACTATCTCGGGCGCAGTTTTGCAACGGCCATCCAGCAGCACGTTAAAGGCCGCAGAGGTTCTGGCAAGAGTGGTGAGATGGAAATCGTCAGTTACGGCCAACAGGTTTTGGAGCGCAATGCGGTACTTGTTCGTGAAGGCGCGGTGGAGCTGCGTATTCAGCTGGCGCTGCCTGCCGACGGGCGATCTGTGAATGCCCAGCAGGCAAAGGTGATGCTGTTTGATGAGTTGGTAAATGTAGTGCGGGCAATTTTGCATTCGCTACAGGACGATTCTGATAGCCTGCAACGGCATGTGGATTCGGTTGAGGATCAGCAGTTTTTGCGCAAGCAGCTCGCATCAAAAGGATTGCTTGCTTTTGTCGCGGATGGTGCGATTTTACCGCGTGTGAGTGGCATTGATGATCGTCCGCTTGATCGGGCTGTGCCGTTTTGTGCCCCGGATTCCCTATCTGTGGAGCTTGATCGTTTGCATGCTGAGCCACTGCGTGGGCTTGGCATCGCAAAAGGTATTACCTTGATTGTGGGCGGCGGTTATCACGGCAAGTCTACTTTGCTGCATGCGATTGAACGGGGTGTTTACGACCATATTCCGGGCGATGGCCGCGAAGGCGTGGTGACTGATCCCGGTGCGTTCAAGATTCGCGCTGAAGATGGTCGCGCTATTACCGGCGTTGATATCAGCCCCTTCATCAATAATTTGCCCCAGGGTAAAGATACTCGCCGGTTTTCGACCCAGAATGCCTCTGGTAGCACCTCTCAGGCGGCTAATATCATTGAGGCCTTGGCATCGGGCGCTAAGACATTGTTGATTGATGAAGACACATCTGCAACCAATTTCATGATCCGAGACGAGCGCATGCAGGCACTGGTGGCTAAAGATAAAGAGCCAATTACGCCATTGGTGCAGCGCATTCAGGATTTATACAAAAACAACGGGATATCTGTTGTCTTGGTGATGGGGGGCAGCGGTGATTACTTTGGTGTGGCCGATGCGGTGATCATGATGGATAACTATATTCCCAAGGATGTCACCAATACGGCGAAAGCCTTGGCTCAGGCAGCAGTGCCGCAGAAAGTGGCTAAGATGGATATTCAAGCACATATTCGAGTGCCGCGGCCTCGATGTTTAAGTGCTGAATTGCATCAAGGGAAAGACAAAATCCAGACCTTCGGAACACGTACATTGCGCTATGGCAGGCAGGAAGTTGAGCTTTCCAGAGTGGAGCAGTTGGTAGACGCGGCTCAACTGCGTGCAATTGGTTACCTGATTCGTCATTTCGGCGAACACTTTTCCCAGCAAAAAGTTGATCTAGTCGAGGGACTGGCAATGGCATTGGATGAGGTTGAATCGCACGGTTTAGACCAGATCACGCCGTTTATTGTCGGTACCCTGGCTATGCCCCGCATTCAAGAGTTGGTGGCGGTAGTCAATCGAATGCGCGGACTTGAGTTGAATGACCTTCCTTGAGAGTGATTTGATTAGAGTTACCAGGTTCATCTGCCTCTGCCTGTTCCCCTTATTTCTTTGAGCAACTGATCGCGTAATGACAAGACCCACCCGCGCACCTTTCGTGCAGGTTTTGGTGTTATGATTTGATTTGTGTCTATTTACTCCATTTATATCAGTCAGTTATTGCCTCTTCATTTGTTGAATGTGTTGTGAGTGTTGGTCCAATCTTTTTAAAGTTAGTCTAACCCGTGTCGATGTCTATCAAAAGTATGGTGTTTATTCACTGTTAGAGTCGCTTGGTAATGGGTGAAGCAAGAAATATAAAGGTGTATGTAGAAGATCTAAAGGTTGGGATGTATGTCTCCAATCTTGACAGGCCGTGGCTGGAAACTCCATTTCTTTTTCAGGGTTTTATCCTTGAAGAAGAGAGTCAAGTTGAGCAACTTAGGGAGTACTGCCAATACGTTTATGTGGATGAACTAAAGTGTAACGTGCCCCTGCATAAGAGCCGGCAATCTTCTGCAAATATCGTAAAAAAAATCGAATCTAGCAGTGTCATCACAAAACGTGACAGCCCCAAATATAAAACGACTGTGCCTGTAGAGACTGAAGTCACCGTTGCAAAACAGGTTTATAAGAGTGTTGATGGAGTCATTAACGGCATCATGGATGATGTCTATTCAGGCAAGGCTATTCAAGTGCTTTCTTTGAAACGCTCAATTACGCCTATGATCGAGAGCGTGATTCGTAATCCAGATGCCCTCATGTGGGTAGCAATGATCAGAAAGCGTGACGACTATCTTTATAACCATTCCTTAAATGCCTCAATGCTGGCCGTCACCGTGGGCAGGCAGATTGGTCTATCAAAGGATGAATTGCATGATCTGGCCATGGGAGCGATGCTGTTTGATATCGGCAAGATGAAATTACCAAAAGAACTTTTGCAGAAACCCGGTAAATTTTCAAAAGAAGAGCTTTTGGTGACAAAGAAGCATGTCCAGTTTGGTGTTGAGACGCTTCAGGGTACCCAGGACATCAACCGAAATATTATGGATATGGTGAAATATCACCATGAACGTCATGACGGCTCGGGTTATCCCTATCATCTGAAAGGTACTGATATACCGTTATTCGCAAGAATCGCAGCGGTGGTGGATTGTTATGATGCTATTACAAGCATTCGTCCCTATGCTGAGCCCTTGTCTCCCTACGAAGCCATTATCAAGCTCTATGAATGGCGTGATGTGGATTTTCAGAGTGAGATTGTCGAGCAGTTTATCCAGGCGATCGGTCTCTATCCCACCGGCACGTTGGTTGAAATGACATCGGGTCAAGTCGGGGTTATTCTGGCTCAAAATCGTGTAAGACGATTAAAACCAAGAGTCATGTTGGTGCTCGATGAAAACAAGCAGTCGTATGGGACTTTCCTGGTTATTGACCTCATCAAAGAAGAGGTAGACAACGACGGCAAGCCATTGGAAATCATGCATGCGCTGGAACCGGGTTCGTATGATATTGATCCTGAGGATTTTTACCTTTAGTTATGTTGGATTCTGATACAACTCAGGTATTAAATCGCGGCGAATTTTTTCGTTGTCTTGATGAGTGCGTGGCACAACAGCAAGATGGGCAAGCACAGCTTGGTCTATTACTCATCGATATTAACCGCTTTAACCGTATCAACGCCATTTTCGGATTTAACGTCGGTGATGAATTGCTTCAAAACGTGAGACAACGTCTGCTTTCTTTGAAGCGAAAGAAAGATATTGTTGCACAAATAGGTAATGATGAGTTTGCGCTTTTGATACCAGGTATCAAGGGTGAGTCGCACGCCCTGTTGGCAGTGAATAAAATCATTAACACCATGTGTTCAGAGGTACAACTTAACGACAGTCCAATCGCGGTAGACGTTGCTATAGGTGTTTCTCTTTATCCACAGCTTGCTGTTAATGGCGAGGCACTGTTACAAGGCGCAAGTACCGCGTTGAGAGAAGCCAAAAGTGGTGGGTTTACACATCGTGTATTTTCTGAGCAGGACACTACACCAGTATTGGATTGGGATGTTGAGAGTGAATTAGACAATGCGATTAGAGACAGAGGCTTCGAGATCCACTTTCAGCCCAAGGTCAATATTAAAACACGTTTGCCTTACGGGGCCGAAGCTTTGATGAGATGGAATCATCCCCAGCATGGCTCTGTCCCAGTGGATAAATTCATTGCCGTGGCAGAAAGAACCGGGCAGATCATGCCGATGACGGACTGGTTAATCAATTCAGCCATGCGCCAAGCGTGCGAATGGCCAACATGTTTTGGAGAACAGACTGTTTCTATAAATCTTTCTCCCCGTGTATTGCATGAGCCTGATCTGGCGGAATACATAGAAAGTGCGGTTAACATTTGGGGTATCGACGCACGGCGCCTGATTTTCGAGGTAACCGAAAGTGGAATAATGGCGAATCCGGAGCAGATCTTCGAAATGCTGGTCCGTGTGCAAGCATTGGGCGCGGGTATATCTATCGATGACTTTGGCACGGGTTACTCTTCACTTGCCTATTTTAAAATGTTGCCAGCAAACGAGCTCAAGATTGATAAGGCCTTCATTACCAATATTACGAACAGTCCACAGGATCAAAGCCTCGTGTCTGCAGTAATTGCTCTGTCAAAGGGGTTCGGGCTTGGTGTTGTAGCTGAAGGTGTTGAAGACTATGATTCTTTGAAGTTACTCGAACAGATGAAGTGTGATCTTATCCAGGGTTTCTATTTTTCCCGCCCCTTGACCAACGTCGGCTATCAGCAGTGGCTAGATAGCTATCAGCCTGAAAACTACTGGCGCTAAACTCTCTTTTAACTCAGCTGCCCGATTGTTCTGCTATGTGAAAAACCGAATCATGGCGGTTGTCGCACAGATCAATTCAGGTCTATATTGATACACATCCAAACCTATTTTTGGGGAAATTTAAATGAAAGCGACTGCTGAACTGCAAGTCATTCCTATTGGCACTGGACTCTCAGTTAGGAAAGAGGTTGTCCGAGTTGTCGAGATTCTAGAGGGATTTGATTTTGTTCTTGAAACGCATGCGTCGGGCACCGATATTGAAGGGGAATTGTCTGATATTCTCAGCGTGGTTGGCCAAATTCACGAAACTCTGCACAAGGAAGGTAGCGTGCGCCTAATTAGCTATTTAAAGCTTGAGACTCGCACTGATAAATCGCCGACCTTGGCGGGTAAGCGACTTTAAGTGTAGGCCTTGTTATTTAGACTTAAGCATCTGTTTAAGCGTTGGCCAGATATTATCCAGCACCTTTGCTTGTGCATTGGCCGTCGGGTGTAGCCCATCTTGCTGAAACATCGTTTTATTTTCACCAATACCATCCAGTAAAAACGGCACCAGCGCGATCTGTTGGTCACTGGCCAGTTGCTCGAAGGTGTCGCTAAATAGCGCGTTAAATGCCTGGCCGTAGTTGGGTGGTAATTGCATTCCGACAAGCAAGACCTCTGCATTATTGATTTGGGCTTGGTTGATTATGTTGGCAAGGTTAGTTTTCATTTCCATTAAGGAAAGCCCGCGTAGTCCATCGTTGGCACCCAGGGCCAGAATCACAATGCTCGGATGATATTGTTTCAGCAGGCGCGAAAATCGTGTCAGGCCACCAGCACTGGTTTCGCCACTGATGCTGGCATTGATCACAGCGTAATCAAAACCTTCATCATCCAACCTTTTTTGCAGCAGAGCCACCCAGCCGTCTTGTTCGTTTATGCCATAGGCGGCGCTGAGGCTGTCGCCGAGTACGACGATATTTGAATCATTGCTGTGGGCATGCAGAGGCAGGATCAAAAGCAGAGCAAATGCCAGTCTTAAACAGAATTTGAATTTTAAAGCGAAAAGTCTTGTCATAACAGCGGGGGCGTAGCAATGGGTCATGCTGGCAGTCTAGCACGGCTTTTGTGCAGTATAAGGCCAAACTCTTGTTATGATCAGTGGTGTGTTTGCAACCGCGTGTGGGAATAATAATTCATGAATAATGCTGTGCTTACTGTGAGTGATTTATACAAGCGAGTCGTGAGCCCTGAAGGCGAGCTTACGTTACTGAGTGGTATCAATCTCGATATCAAATCAGGAGAAACTGTCGCCATTGTGGGCAGTTCCGGCGCTGGCAAGTCAACCCTGTTAGGGCTGCTGGCGGGCCTGGATGTACCAAGCTCGGGTAAGGTGTTGGTGGATAAGGAAGACTTGTTTGCCTTGAATGAGGACGGCCGCGCCAGGCTGAGGTCCGAGAAGGTAGGGTTTGTGTTTCAGGCCTTTCAGCTTTTGCCCAATCTCACCGCGCTGGAGAATGTGATGCTGCCGATGGAGCTGGCCGGTCGACATGACGCCAGCGTGGTGGCGACGGCCGTGCTCGAGCGTGTCGGCCTTGGTATGCGTAAGAGTCATTATCCAAAACAACTTTCCGGCGGCGAGCAGCAGCGCGTTGCCATTGCCCGCGCGTTTGCACCACAGCCGAAGCTATTGTTTGCCGATGAGCCGACCGGCAATCTTGATCGCAACACCGGTGGCAAGATCATCGACCTGTTGTTTGATTTAAATACCGAGCATGGAACTACCTTGGTGCTGGTGACTCATGATCAGAACTTAGCCGCGCGTTGTGAGCGCCAATTGGAACTGGAAGAAGGGCAGTTGAGGGGCGAGACGTGAACGCTTTTTTCCTAGCTATGCGGCAGTTACGCCGCGACTGGCGTGCCGGTGAACTGACAATTTTAGTGCTGGCGCTGATTATAGCTGTGGCCAGTGTCTCCTCAGTCAATTTTTTTACTAGCCGCATTCACCAGGCACTTGAGAGCCAGGCCAATGAACTGCTGGGCGGTGATCTGGTGCTAGTCTCCAGCAATCCTATTGATAAAAGCCGTATCGCTGAACTGGACGAACTTGGTTTGCAGCGTGCCGAAACGATGGAGTTTCCCACCATGGTGTTGGCGGGTGAGCAGACCCAGTTGGCCTCTTTGAAGGCGGTGAGTGCGACCTATCCGCTACGGGGGCACAGTCGTGTTGCAACGGAGCTGTTTGCCCCGGATGCCGCGGTGGAGGGCGGGCCTGCCCCTGGCGGCGTCTGGGCAGGCGGTCGCTTGTTGAGTGCATTAGGTCTAAATGTCGGTGATATTATTCAGGTGGGTTCCAGCGCTTTGACCATATCGGCGCTATTAACTAGTGAGCCGGATCAGGCCGGTGGCATGTTGTTTGGTGTAGCGCCACGCCTGTTGATGCATTTGGATGATTTGGCTGCGACTGGATTGGTACAGCCGGCCAGCCGCATCAGTTATCGGCTTTTGATTGCTGGCGAACCCAAAGCAATTGAGAAATTGCACAAGGCTTGGAAGTTGACGCTACAGCCGGGCGAGCGACTTAACACCATCAAGGATGCGCGACCTCAGATTCGAACCGCGCTAGAGCGAGGTGAGAGTTTTCTCGGTCTGGCGGCATTGGTAAGTGTGCTATTGGCTGGGGCAGCAGTGGCCATGGCGGCGCGTCGTTTTGTTAGCCGTCATCTGGATAACTGTGCCGTCATGCGCTGCCTGGGTGCGGAGCAGAGACTGATCAACAGGCTTTATCTCAGTCAG
>CALZIQ010000042.1:24023-24662 GCA_945787735.1 uncultured Chromatiaceae bacterium
TTGCTTGGCTTTCTGGCCCAATCTGGCCTGGTGGTTATGCTTGGGCCGTTGGCAGGGGTGGCCCTGCCGGCGCCGTCCGTCTGGCCGGTAGTGCTTGGTCTGTTGACCGGCATGATTACGTTGTTGGGTTTTGCGCTGCCCCCTATTATGCAGCTGGCCAATGTGCCTACGTTGCGAGTCTTGAGGCGTGAGATGGGTCAGGTGAAGGTCAACACCGTGTTTGCCTATGCCGCCGGGCTGGGCGCATTTTTCCTATTGGTAATGCTGCAGGCGCAGAATCTAAAACTGGCCATGGCCATGTTGGCCGGCACCGTGTTTCTGCTGGTTTTGCTTGGTGGCTTGGCTGGTCTGTTGTTGCTGCTGTTGAAGCGTTCAACCAATCAGGGGGGCACTGCATGGCGTTTTGGTTTGGTGAATATTTCACGCCGGGCAGGCAGCAGTGTGGTGCAGATGATGGGCTTTAGTATTGGTTTGATGGCGCTGTTGCTGTTGACCGTGGTGCGTACTGATTTGCTTGAAGAATGGCAGGGACGTCTGCCTGATGATGCGCCGAATCGTTTTCTGATCAATGTGCAGCCTGCACAACTGGATGAAGTGGAAACTTTTTTTGCCGACGAAAATATGGAGGTGCCGCTTTTA
>CALZIQ010000043.1:0-10358 GCA_945787735.1 uncultured Chromatiaceae bacterium
TTTAAATCAGTCGCTTGAGATAAAAGACTGCCTGATTCTACCGGGTTTTTCAGCTATCTTCTCTGCCTTTTCTTCTTAATTTTCAATGTATTGCCGTTTATGGACGGACACTAGTTAGGCATCCTGCGGGATTTCGCCAGGCCGAATTACTCAACTGTCTCCAAGCCTTCAATGTGCAGGGCTTTGACGTTTTTGATCCCATTCAAGGTTTACGTCTGAAAAAAGGCTTTTTGCTCAAACGGTCGCACCAGAGATCGATCATAATAGTCCCATTAATGGTTCACAAATGGGCTGTCGGGAGGCTTGATTTGAAATCTTTTGTTGTGCGCTTGCTATTGTGTTTAGTTTCTTGTCTGCTGTTACCAAAAGCGGCTACAGCCGCTGTCAGCGTCACGGATGATGTTGGTCATGTGATATCGCTAGATCAGCCAGCGCAACGCATCGTCAGCCTCGCGCCGCATATCACCGAATTGTTGTTTGCTGCGGGTGCCGGTGACAAGGTCGTCGGGGTGGTGGAGTTCAGTGACTATCCTGAAGCTGCGAAAAATATAGCCCGTGTCGGCTCAGCCATGCAGTTGGATCTGGAAACCCTGCTGGCACTAAAACCGGACCTGGTGGTCGGCTGGCACAGTGGCAACCCTAAAGTAGTTGCAGAAAAAATCGAAACCCTGGGGCTGACCCTATTTCGTTCAGAACCGCGACAGTTGGAAGAGATTGCGACTAACATTGAACGATTGGGTGTTCTTGTGGGCACTCAAGCTATTGCCCGGCAGGTGGCTGATGAATACCGACATCAGTTGCGGCAGCTTCAGCAGCAAAACAGAGACAAGCCGCCGGTACGTGTGTTCTACCAGGTCTGGCATCAACCGCTAATGACGGTCAACGGCCAGCATCTGATTAGTCGGGTGATCGAACTCTGTGGTGGTGAGAATATTTTTGCGGGTCTCAGCACTCTCGCCCCACAGGTATCGACCGAGGCGGTCATCGTGGCAGACCCGCAGGCCATCATCAGCAGCGACACTGATGAGGCTCGACAAGCATTGGTTCAACAATGGTTGAAGTGGAACAGGCTTGCGGCCGTTAAAATGGATGGAATCTACGTGATTCACCCGGATGTCATCTCGCGCCATACGCCAAGGATTGTGCAGGGGGCAGAGCAAATGTGCCATGACCTCGATAAGGTGCGGGCCAAACTGAAGGGTGACGTGCGGGTGGAATTTAGCAAACAAAAATAACGGAGCGCTAGATGGCGGTCGACGATAGCGGACAAGCGAAGTGGAAACGTAAATACTTTGAAACGCTGGAGCAAATGGAGGAGCAGGAGCGTGAGTGGCGTGGCATGGACGAAAGCCTGCGTCATGGGCTCAGTCGTCTGGCGCTGGTATCGACAGGTCTGAACTCTGGTCTGGATGTGCAGCTGAAAAAGCTGCGTCGGGTCTTGCAGGATCAGGGTAATCGGCAACAGCTTGACGATATCGTCAACAAAATCTCCAGCTATCTCAAGACCCTTGATGAGCAGGGTGGAGCAGAAACCACGGCACACAGGCAAACACCACTTGGTTTGCTAATGGAGCTTGCCGAATCTATCGAGTTTCCTTCCGCTTTTCAGCCGCAGGCTCGGCGGTTGCACAAGGCTTTGAAAAGCAGGGATGCAGAGGATCATCTGGATCGCCTCACAAACGAATTCAGTGCGCTGTTGGTTTCAGCTTTTTACCCTAACTCAAAGGATAAGCCGGCACAGCCTGCTCCGGAAATAGTGCCATCGAATGAAAAAGAAAAGACAAGCTGGTGGAAGCGCATGTTTGCGAGCACTGAACATGCGTCAGAGCAATTACACGAAATACCTGCCCCGCCACAACCATTAACCCCCATCAGCATTGCAGAGCATGTCACAACGCCCGGCACAGCTGAGCCTGTACACGCATTGCCAGACACGGCCGGGGCTGGCGATAACAAAATATTAAAAAAGACCCTACTGGATTTTCTCGAGCATCTCAGTTTTCCTTCTGAGTTCAGCGAACGCGTACAAAGTTTGAGAGATACCTTGGTCGCTGATCTCTCCCCTGATGTGGTCGATGCTGTGGTCAAGGGCCTGGTTTCACTGGTGACTGATGTGCAGCAGCAGCTTGAGCGCGAAAAAGAAGAGCTGGAGCTGTTTCTTAAACAACTCGGTCAACGCCTGCAAGAGTTGGATGCCATGGTCGATGGTGCCGAGACACAACGCTTAGCCTCGCTAACGAGTGGACGTAAACTGGACGAAATGGTTAAGGCGCAGGTCAACGATATCGAGCAAACCGTGCAGACGGTTGACGATGTCGTTGAGATGAAAGGCTTGATTCAGGGCAGTCTGGAACATATCCGACAACACCTGGCCGAAAAGCAGCGCCAAGAAGAAGCACACCAGCACTCTCTAGAAGAACAGCTCAAAGGGCTCAACCTGCGCCTGGAGCAAATGGAGAGTGAAAGTGAGCAACTGCGCAAGCGCCTTGTGAGTGAGCGGCAACAGGCTATGACTGATCCGCTTACTAGTGTGCCCAACCGGCTGGGTTATGAAAAACGCATTGCGCATGAATTTTCACGCTGGCAGCGCTATGGCAGTCCACTGACCTTGTTGTTATGTGATATCGATTATTTCAAACGTATCAATGATACCTACGGCCATCGTGCCGGGGATCGCGCCTTGATGGCCATTGCAAAGACGCTCAATTTGCCGCTACGCGAGAGTGATTTTATGGCGCGCATCGGTGGTGAAGAGTTTATCGTGCTGTTGCCCGAAACTACACTTGAAGCAGCGATACCGGTGGCGGAAAAGCTACGGGCGGCAGTGGAAGTGTGCGAATTTGTTTACGAGGGCAAGCCAGTGCCGATTACCATGTCAGGCGGGGTAGCTAGCTTCAGTGAGGGTGACAGTATCGAGGCTGTCTATCAGCGTGCTGATAAGGCGCTCTACCAAGCAAAAGATCAGGGACGGAATCGCTTCATCACAGAGAAATAGCGATTGTTATACCTGGCTCAGCTTGCGTTGCAGTTGAAATATCTGTTTACTCATTTGTGTTGAAATCTTGGCCATCTCCTGGCGCAGAAACATATTTTCCAGATGCATCTGAATGTTAAAGGCGAGCTTCTGCATTACTTCAAGGTCGTTTTGATTAAACTCTGACGCGCCCTTTTTATTGACCGCCTGAATGGCGCCAGTGATCTTGTCTGTGGTGACACCACGCACCGGTATACATAGCGTGTTGTAGGTGACATAACCGGTTTTCAAGGCGACCGTGTCGTGCGGTCCCATCTGGCGTTGCATATCTTTTTCAAACACAGGCTCACCGGTTTCAATGGCGCGGCCTACCACTGAGCCTTTTTGTGGTACTTCAATTGTGCGTTCTTCCACGTTGGTGCCGCATTGCACCCAAAGATTGGCATCGATCGGGTCGTGGATGAAGATGCTGAGGCGTTCACAATTGAGCACCTTGGGAATGATCTCGACAAAAAACTGCAGCAATGGACGGTTACCTGCTTTCTGCCAGGTCTTTTCGATTACCGCATGTTTCTTTTTTAGTTCTTCGAGTTTGCTTTCCAGTTCAGCCCTGTCCATGTTTACTCCTGTAAAACAGATAAATTTATGTCTATATTTCTATTCCGCCCTGAGGGCCTCGACTGGGTCCATTGAGGCGGCTCGGTGAGCAGGAAAAACGCCTGCAATCAGTCCGATTGAAACAGCAACCAACTCTGCCAACACAATATAATTAAATGATAGATGTGTCGGTAATGCCGGTATCGCCCACTGTATTATTTCGGCAGCAGTAGCCCCAAGGATTAGCCCGAATATTCCACCCAGGGCACTTAACGCCAATGCTTCGCTCAGAAACAGTAGCGAAATCTGTCGCTGGCTCGAACCAAGCGCACGTAAAAGGCCGATCTCATTGGTGCGTTCATTCACCGCAATGGTCATGATGGTGAGAATGCCAATGCCACCCACCAACAGAGAAATTGCACCAATCGCCGCCACCGCCATGGTCAGGATGGCGAGAATGTCGCCCAGGGTCTCCAACATCTGTTCCTGAGTCACGATGGTGAAATCCTCGCTGCCATGACGTGCCTGTAACAGGCTACTGATCTGCCGGCTGAGCCTTTCTGGGTCTGCGCCTGGGGTGTAAAGCACATCGATTTCCATCAGGCTGTCGCGGTTGAACATCTCCAGTGCCCGGGCCGCTGGGATATAGATGGCATCATCCAAATCAAAACCGAGCAGTTGTCCTTTTGGCTCCATCACGCCGACGACACGATAACGGTAGCCACCAATGCGGATCAGTTCTCCCAACGGGTTCTCATTTTTGAATAATTCGACAAATAGTTTGTGCCCCAGTACCGCGTAGCTGCGTGCATTGATCGGATCATCAGCGGGTAGGAATTCCCCCATAAAGACATTGAACTGCCACACTTTGGGGGCGGCCGCCCCAGTGCCCAGCACCGTCACATGACGGCTGCGTTGGCGATATTCCACTGCGGCACTGCCCTGAGTCACGGCCACACTTTCAATCACATTGGGGAGCCGTCGCAGCGCCTCGGCATCATCCAGGCTTAGGGGGCGGATATTGCCAATCACCGCACCTGACATGCCAGTGGTGGTGGTCTTGCCGGGCGATATGCCAATCAGGTTGGTGCCGAACTGGGTGAATTCCGCCAGCACAAAACGATGCAAGCCTTCACTGATAGAGGTCAAGAGGATCACGGCGCTGACGCCAATGGCAATCCCTAACGCAGTTAGGGCTGTGCGCAGGGGGTAATGCCGGATGGCACTGAATGAGAGACTAATGGCGTCACTAAAGCGCATGCTCATCGCCTTCGCGTCAGCGCCTCAACCGGATTCAGCCGTGCTGCGCGCCTGGCGGGCAGGTAGCCAAACACAAGGCCGGTCAGCAACGCCACGCTCAGGCCGCCAATGCTAGCCCAAAGTGGTGCCATGACGGTGAAATTGGCAAAGGCCTGGTCGAGTAAAAAGCTACTGCCCATGCCCAGCAGAAGGCCGGTAATGCCACCGCAGAGTGATAATAACCCCGCTTCGGCCAGAAAAAGCCACATGATCTCCATATCCGGTGCACCCAGTGCCTTCAATAGACCGATCTCGGAGGTGCGCTGCGAGATGGCCACCAACATCACGTTCATGATCAAAATTCCGGCCACGGCCAGGCTGATGGCGGCTATACCGCCAACGGCCAGGGTGAGGGCAGTGAAGATGCGATCGAAGGTGGCGAGGATGGCATCTTGGGTAATCACTGTGACGTCGTTCTCGCCGTCGTGGCGTTCGCTGATGATCCTTTCCACCGCCTGTTGTACCTTGGGGATGGAGTCACGCCCCTTGGCCTGGATCAAAATCCGGAACAGCGATTCAGTATTGAACAGGGCCTGGGCTGAGGCGACGGGGATGATAATAATGTCGCCGATATCGGCACCAAGCGACTGCCCTTGTTGTGCCAGTTCGCCGACGACACGAAAACGGCGCTCACCGATGCGCAGCCATTGTCCCAGCGCCTGTTGATTGCCGAACAGTTCCTTGCGTAGGGTATATCCGATGACGCAAACCGCCGCGCCGCGGTGAGGATCTGGGCTGTTGATGAATTTGCCTCGCGCCAGTTTCAGCTGTCGCACCTGCTCCATTTCGGCAGTGGTACCCAGCACCAGCACCTCGCGTTCACGCGCCTGCCATGACACCGGTGCCGACCCCAAGACCACGGGTGCGACTCTGTTTACCGCATGGCTTTGATACAAGGCCAGGGCGTCGTCGATAGTCAGGTCGCGTGGGGTTTCACCCAGCAGCGGTGGTGCCGCACCGGCGGTTTCAGAACGGCCAGGCAGAACGATGACAAGATGGCTGCCCAGGGTGGTGAACTGATCTTGCACATAACGGCGCGCGCCTTCGCCCAGGGCCGTCAGCACCACCACGGCACCAACACCGATGGCCATGGCCAACAGCATCAGCAGGGTGCGGCCGCGGTGGCCAAACATGGATTGCAGGCTGTAACGGAATACATCCGCCAGCCGCATCATGACGGGTGATCTCCAATGACCCTGCCGTCATCCATCTTCAGATAACGTTTGGCACGTTTGCCCAGTTTTGGATCATGGGTGACCACAATCAAGGTGATGCCCTTGTCGTTGAGGTTTTCCAGCGCCTCGACCACCTCATTGCCCGAGTGGCGGTCGAGGTTGCCGGTAGGTTCGTCGGCCAGGATCAGCTGCGGTTCGGTGATCATGGCGCGGGCGATGGCGACGCGTTGGCGCTGGCCGCCGGAGAGTTGATCGGGGCGGTGCTGGGCCCGTTCGGCAATACCCAGTGCCTGCATGGCGGCCTCGGTCTTTTGCTGGCGAATTGCCGGTTCGACTCCGGCCAGGGTCAGGGGCAGGGCCACATTGTCTGCGGCGCTGAGACGGGGAATCAGGTGGAAAAACTGGAATACAAAGCCGATGTTTTCGCGCCGCACCTGGGCTTGTTCTTCTTCGTTCAACGTATTCACCGCCTTGCTGTTAAAGCGGTAGTCGCCGCTGTCGGGCTGGTCCAGCAGGCCGAGGATATTCAGTAGGGTCGATTTGCCCGAACCGGACGGCCCCATGATGGAGATGTATTCACCGGCAGCGATGTTGAGTTTGATGTTACGCAGGGCGTGGACCGTTTCTTCCCCCACTTTGAAGTTACGGTTGATGCCCGTCAGCTCGATCATGGGGCCTTGTCTTCGGCCACCGCATAGGCGCCATCTTCCACGCCGGGGCGATCAAGTGAGGTCACCACCATTTCACCCTCGTCCAGACCTTCGAGCACTTCGGTGTAGTCCCAGTTGGAGATGCCGGTCTTGATGCTGCGTAGGCTTAGTACTTCGTCGTCGGCATCGAAGATCATTACCTGCGGCCCTTCCATTACCGCCAGGGTTGGGATGCGCAGGGCGTTGCCGTGGGAAGAGAGTATGATCTCGGCATCGGCGCTGTAACCGGCCAGCAGGCGCGGCGCCTGTTTCGGATCGCTGAATTCGACTTCGATGTCCACCGTGCGGGCCTGTTTTTCACGGTCCAGCACATAATCAGCCACGCGTCGCACCCGGGCTGGGAAGTGCTGATCCCGATACGCATCCATGCTGATGCGGGCCGGCATGCCGACCTCGATGCCAGGGGCATCCACCTCATCAATCGGTGCCGTGACATAGAAGCAATTATTATCGATCAGGTCGATGGCGGGCAGGGTTGCGATGCCCGGCGGTGAAGGGGTGACATATTCGTTCAGCTCGCCATTGATCTCAGCCACCACGCCGTCAAAGGGCGCGATCAACAGGGTGCGGGCTAGGTTGGCACCAGCCAGATCCATGCGGGCCTGACTGACTTTCACCGATGCCCGAGTCGAACTACAATCGGCCCGGCTGGCCTTGGCCCGGCTAACGGCCTGGTCGACCAGCTCTTCGGAGGCAGCGCCGGTGGGTCCCAGTTTTTGCAAGCGTTGCGCCTCGCGCAGGGCGATATCCGCTTGGATGCAGCTGGCCTCGGCCCGCGCTTTGGCGGCCCGGGCCTCTTGTTCCGCCAATACCACCTGGGCCTGCAGATCGTCATGCCAGAGGGCCAATAACAGTTCACCGGCCTTGACCTGTTGACCTTCTTTGACAGGTAACTGGGTGATTTGGCCTCCAATGGCGGGGGACAGTCCGGCCCTGCGACAGGCTTTTATGGTTCCTGCGCGGGTATTGGCCACGGTGGCCTCCACATCGCCTCGTTCAACTGAGTGAACTGTGACCTTGATGGGGTTAGGGGCTGATAATTTCATCGCGATAAATATGCCGAGCACGACAATGGCGATGATAAAAATGATGCGTTTTTGATTCCGGCTCACGGGCGGGCTCCACGTACTTGCACAATGACAAGTGTTGTCTACCATTATGTGATGTCAGACATAAAAAATCGAATTCTGCGTTTTAATGGATTAAAATTGCGGCCGCAGTAAAACAGCTTTGGATGAATATAATGAAATGTGCAATTTATCGTAGTAACAAAAAAGACTTAACTTACCTTTATTTGCCGGAAGCGGATGATATGTCGCGTGTGCCTGATGCCCTGATGAAGTTGATCTCACCGGTGGAACGGGTGTTTGAGTTTGATCTTACCCCCGAGCGTGAATTGGCGCAGGAAAATGCTGGCGAAGTGTTAAAGCAGATCGAGGAGCAGGGCTGGTTTCTGCAAATGCCACAACAGGATCGGCCAGAATTTCTGTGTTGAGATAGTAAACCTTATGCTCTGTAAGTATTTCCTGTGCACGCAGAGCAACTGGTAAAACGCGTCCATTCCCCCCCTCCCTGATAGGCAAGTCTATATCAGCTAAAAAAATTGAGTAATTCAGTGTGGTACTAAGCTGAATAAGCCTAATAAAATTAAGGTACGAAACAGCCTTGCCGATATGAAAATAGATAAAATTTTTATGTGTCGGACAAGCTGGTCGTTTTCGATATTCAGCTTTGTAAGAGGAGTGGAGGGCAATGGAGCCTAAGGGATTGAATACAAGCCAAGATGGTACTGAAGAAAGCCACTATGCCAGCCATTTAGCCAGTGTTAATGAGACCAATGAGGTGTCTTCGACCGAAGACATCG
This sequence comes from uncultured Chromatiaceae bacterium, assembly GCA_945787735.1. Classification (GTDB taxonomy): domain Bacteria; phylum Pseudomonadota; class Gammaproteobacteria; order Tenderiales; family Tenderiaceae; genus Tenderia. The sequence goes on from CALZIQ010000043.1 coordinate 8,620, forward strand.
TTACCGCCAAAGGCGTCTTGCTCTGTCGTAAGGGTACCCGCATCACGAGCACGCTTGCTGATCGTATTGTCCAACATAAATTGGTCAAACCACTTGAACAGCAAGTAGCAATCGCCAATTCTCTGAATGGTGAAGCCCTTTATGGTATGTGCCAGGCGCTATTGAAAAAATATCCTGACCTGGGACAAATTCACCATGCCCATAAATTCGAGGCTGAGTGCAAACAGTTGTTTATCGGCCAAGCCTTGCACCCAACGCTTATCCAAAAATTTACTGTATTACAGCTGCAGCGGCCAAAAGACCTGGACAAGGGGGTCTTCTCAGGCTGGATAGCGGCGTTGATTGCCAGGGAAATGGGGCTTGATAAGCAAAACATTTACGCAGCGTTTATCTCGGGGCTGACGCACGACATAGGTTTTATCCACATAGACCCAGCCATACTAAACAAGAAGGGTGAGTTTACGCCCAAAGAATGGCGCACCATGCAAGCCCATGTGGTGGTTGGGCAGAAAATTCTTGAAAATATCCCTGACATACCACCGCAGTCAGCACGTGCAGTGCTTGAACACCATGAGCGTTGTGATGGTAGTGGTTATCTATCGGGTAAAATAGACGAAGGTCTCACCACGCTTGGACAAGTCATCGGCATGGCTGACAGTATTCAAGCGATCCGTATTAATCAGTTTGATAAGTGCGGCCGCAATCTGCGTGATCTATTGCCTTATCTGCAGATGAATTCTCGTACGCATTTTTACGAAGTCTTTGAGGCAATGTCTGGAATTCTTCGAGTGTCTGGGTTAACTCCTACGGTATTGCCTTTAGATGGCGATATTTCTAGCTTTGCTCAGACGCTCTTTTATCGTTGCCAAGCATTAAAAGACGCTATTGAGATACTTATGCAGCGGCAAGCCCGTGCTATCGCGCAGCGTGTCACGGAAGGCCGCGGCGGACAAGCCTTGTTCAAAGTCACAGATCATATTTTGATGATGACAGCACAATCAGGCCTTGTCAGCGATGATCTATTTAGTTGGTTGACTGGGCTGGAAATTGCGCTTGATGATAGTAACGAAACACTCAACGATTTGTACGAAATCGAGTTAATGCAAAACGAACTTCAATGGCAGCTGAATACTGCCTGCCGTGTGTTTCAGGTTTTTTATGAACAAGAATGCGTTGAAGGCACAGAAGAATATAACAACCTGCAGAGCATCACGGCGGATCTACGCGCCTGCCTGAAAAAGTGTAAGGAATAAAAACAGTTCAGCACGCTACATTGCGGTGAGCCGATAGATGATGGGTAGTTGCAATTCCAGACTGTGTCCCTGCAGCCAGCGGGCGGCGTCACGCACATTTCCCACCTTATGTAGCGTTTCAATAGCGGAGTTGTCCAGCAGGCGATAACCGGAACTCTGTGCTACCGAGACGCGGCTGATACGGCCGTCTGTTTCGATCAGCAGGTCCAGTAATACTGTGCCCTCCCAGCCACGCTTATGGGCAATGCGCGGATAACTAAAATGGCGACCGAGGTCGTTGTCTAGCAATGCACGAACATGTTGTCGTGTCTGAGCGAGTGAGAAGGCCGCTTTTTCTGCCAATTCAAAACTAGGCTGGGGGATTGAGCGTGAGCTCGCTTCTGCATGAGTGGCAGTTGTTTGCTTAATTGTTTGTTGCTGTGCAGCTTTTGTGACGATCTTTTCCACGGCGGCTTCAGCCACAATTGTTGTTGATTTATCACTGTT
>CALZIQ010000043.1:10368-24175 GCA_945787735.1 uncultured Chromatiaceae bacterium
CTGTTTTTGATAGGGCTGGGTTTGACCGGCTGCTGCTCGAGTTGTTCTGGGATAGCGTCTTTTTTACTGTGGCTTGTTGCGTTGTTGTTAGCTTCTCGCGCTGCCGGCAACAGAGTCACCGAAAGACTGGCTGCAACCGGGTAGGCAGGTGTCGATTGAGTCCCGCTCGCCAGGATCAACCAGTGGCCTGCGACGGAGACGGCAATGAATGCCGCCAGCCGCAGGCCATTGATTGAAGCGCTTGGCAAGCGGGTGTGTGTCATCTAGAACTCAGCACCTAGTGTCAGGTAATAGGCTCGGCCTGGCAGTGGATAGTAGAAGTAAGGGTTGGATGAAAATGACCTATAAAACCCTTGGTCAGCCACATTCTTGTCGGCCACGTTATCTATACGCACTTGTGCTTTCCAGTTCTTCAGCTTGTAAGTGTAACCAAGGTTAACCAGAGTGTGGGCGGGCATCTGCTTGCCCACATTGGCGAAGTCATCACCGAAATAACGCTTGCCGGTGTATACCGCATCAAGATTGACGTGATTGTTGTCATCCAGCTTGAAACTGTTGGACCAGGTCAGGCGATGTTTTGGAATTTCCGGAATTACCTTGTCCTTGTTGGCGCCAGAACGGAAGCTGGCGTCACGATAAGCATAGCCGAGTGCGATCTGCCACAGCTCATGGATCTGGTTGTGGTAGTTGAGATTTGCGCCCTGGTGTTCGGTTGGGTCAAGGTTAATGTTGGAGAAGGTGGCATTGTCAAAGCCAATCTCATTGACTAGTGTCATCTTGAACAGATTGATATCCAAACGGCTCTCGTCAGAAAGCGCAATTGCTGCGCCGGTTTCAACATGATGACCGGTTTGTGGTTTCAGCAGCGAAACGTTGCCGAAGAAGTAGCTCCACATCTCGTCTAACACGGCAAAACGAAAGCTGTCAGACCAGCGGGCATAAGCTTGCACGCTATTGCTGAACTGGTGGTTCAGACCGATCTCCCAGGCGCTAACTGCATCATCCTGCTGCGTGTTTGTTTTGGTTGCAGATGAGAGGTTGGTGTTTTCGATCTCCAGGTCCACCCACTGGCGCCGCAGTCCGGCAGTGATGCTGCTGGCCTGTGTCAGTTGATAGTTATCGGTGACATAAATCGCATAACTGTCACGGCTGGTATTACTCTGATTGATATTAGGCACGCCAAAGTCGGCCTTGGTGTCCAGTTCGCTCATATACAGATCGATGCCAGCGATGAGCTGGTGGTTTGAAATTTCATGTTTGAAACGCGGCGTAAATGACAGGGTGTTCAGGTCGGCTTCGGTGGTGCCGAAGATCACTGCTTCCTGATTCTTGTCGCTGTAGGCCAGCTCACCAGCGAATGTATCGCCGGAGATAAACAGGTCGATGCCGTTGCGCTTTTGTTCGGCTTTTTGATTGCTACTGCTGGCAGCGGTGGGCGTCGTTTCAAAAACGGGCTCGTTCAGTTCGCCGGGCAGTTGCAGCTCTTCGTCGAAGCTGTTGAGTCGTGCACCATAGTTCCAGTCGTCGCTGCTCTGACTGATCTCAGTCACCAGACTTTTTTGGTCAAACTCACTTTCATCACGATAACCGTCGCTTTGCACCACGTCGGCGGCGATGAAAAAGGCGGTGTTGTCGATGCTCTTGCTGTAGCTAGCATCGATGCCTTTGGTGCTGAATGAGCCGCCGCTGATAGAGGCCATGCCTTGGTCCTGCTCGTAACCGCTCTTGGTGACGATGTTGATCACGCCGGAGACGGCATTGTCGCCATACAGCACGGCTGAGCTGCCGTGGATAATCTCGATCTTGGCGATGCTGTTGAGTGGGATCACGGCCAGGTTGGCACCGGTCAGGTCGACGTCGTTTTGACGACGGCCGTTTATTAGAATCAAGGTGTTGTGGCCGCCGCTGGCGCCAAAGCCACCCAAGTCGGCGCTGGATTTGGAACCGGTGATGCCGAACAGGTCTTTGATATAGACGCCGGCCTGCATCTCGAGCACCTGACTCAGGCGGGTGGCGTTGCTGTTTTCGATCTGTTGCGCCGTAATGGTGGTGATATTGACTGGAGCGGTATCGATGCTGGTGGCGAAGCGCTTGGCGCTGACCACTATTGGTTCAACACTGGTGGCGGCCATGGTTTGTGAGGCAGCCAGGCCCAGACTCAGGGCGGTGATAATAACGGGTTTCATATTTCGGGGTAATCCTTCCATTAGCCGCGCACACCCGCGCAGGCGATTGATAATCGTTGCGGAAGGAGACGGAAAACAGGAAAGACCTGCCTGCCGGTGCCGCCCGCCGCAACACACTGCATTCGCGTCAGGCCGGTCTCCGGGCTTGTGAGTCATGCTTAGCTGGACGGCCTTCCCACGTTAAAAACGCAGTGGCATGGATGTCCGCCTTAACTCACTTACCGTTGCGGGGGCAGCGTCGGAATTGTCTGCTTGGCAGACGCACCGACTTCCCGTTTCATTCCTCGGGCGGAAGCCCTTGGAACACCTGGAAGCGTATGAGGGCGCAATTCTACGACTGTGCCCCGAGCGTGTAAAGGCTGACGTAAAACCGCTTAGGCGGCTTGGGGGGGATTTTCGAGGTTTTGCTCAATCTGGCTGATGATACTGCCGCTGGCCAGTGAGCTCGTGCTCTGCAGGGCATCGTGCAAGGCTAGGATGGTAGCGCAGATGTCTTCCGGCGCCATTTCCACCAGGCGGCCTTCGCGTGAGGCAGTGATGAGCCACTCGATATCGATCTTTTTTAGCTGCATCTGGCTCAGGATGGGTTCAAAACGCCAGAGGTAGCCTGCTTTGCCCTCAAAGTCGCGCACATGGGCGCGGATATCCTCGCGAATGGGGAATTCGCGCCGGTTGCTGGTGATGAGAAAGGCAAACAGGCCCACCACTGAGGCAGGGATCATAAAGATCCAGGAAATTTTGTTGAGAAAGTTATCGTCGATCAGGCCCTGGCTGCGACTATAAAACGCCAAGCCGAAACCAGCTAGATATACGATGGCAGCGAAGATCAGGCCGGTTACCTTGGCCGCCGCCTTGCCTGGTTTAACGCGGCGCGTGTAATCAAGCCGAGACAGGGTGAAGTGGGCTTCGAAATCGCGCAGGACGTTTTTTCGACTGTGGCGTTTGGAGGTCTGTTTGATGTTTTGTTTGTTGTTCATGAGGGACTTTTAATGCAACTGAATACACTGACACGGGCCAACATGATACCGCTTATTCGGCTGAGCTAAAACTTGTAGCTGGGTCTATGTGGCGAGGCAGGGGGTTATTCTGACGCGTCGTTCTGCTGTACCGGCAGGGTGATGTGAAAACAGGTGCCTTTTCCCACTTCGCTTTGCACCTGAATGTTGCCATGGTGTTTTTTGATAATGCCGTAAGTCAGCGATAGGCCCAGTCCGGTGCCTTTGCCCACCTCTTTAGTGGTGTAGAAGGGCTCGAAGATGTGTTTCAGGTTTTCCGGGTCGATGCCCGATCCGGTGTCTTCGATTTCGATCCAGACCTGATTGTCACCTACACAGCCGCTGCGGATAATGATTTTACCCTTGTCCTTAATCGCGTGTCCGGCATTCACCAGTAGGTTCATGAAGATCTGGTTGAGCTGAGAGGGCAGGCAGTTGATATTGGGGATGTCTCCATATTCCTTAATTACTTCGGCCTTGTACTTGAGCTCGTTTTGAACGATGTTGAGCGTGCTGTCCAAGCCCTGGTGCAGATCGGCCACTTCCCAGGTGGCTTCATCGACATGGGAGAAGTCTTTCAAATCCTGGACTATTTTTTTGACCCGATCTACACCTTCAAGCGATTCTTTTATCAGGTCATCTAGGTCATCTTTGAGAAAGTCGATGTCCAGTTTTTGTTTGAATTCAAGCAGAGCTTGTTTCGCCTCGTTGTCGGGCAATGCCGATTCCAGCGACTCGTAATGATTGAACAATTCTAGTAGTTCGCGGATGTACCCTTTGAGGGCATTAATGTTAGAGCTGACATAGCCAACCGGGTTATTGATCTCATGGGCGACACCGGCGGCAAGCTGGCCAATGGAGGCCATTTTCTCCGATTGCAGCAGTTGATCCTGAGCATCGTTCAGTTCTTTATTGGCTTGCTCTAGATCTTGATACTGCTGTTGCAGCAGCTGTTCAGCTTGTTTGCGTTCAGTAATGTCACGCACCACCGCTTCCAGCACGGTTTTACCCTCTAGCTGCATTGAAGTTAATAAAACTTCGGCTGGAAAATTTTCACCATTGGTACGGTGATGAGTCCATTCAAAAAAGTTTTTGCCTTGCTCCATCGCCGTGGCGATCATTTCGTTGGCCTTGTCCAGGGAGTCCTGGCCATCAGCTTGAGTAGGGGGTGAGAGGTCTGCCGGGTGTTTGCTGCAAAACTCAGCGCGGCTGTCGTAGCCGAATATTTTGAGTGTTGCCTGATTGCAGTCAATAAAACCTGTTTCATCCAAGAGCATCATGGCGTCAGCGGTCGAATCAAAAATGGTGCGGAATTTCTGCTCTGACTCGAGTGCCATTTTCTCTGCCCGTTTTTGTTCCGTCATATCCACGTGGGTGCCAACGAAACGCACCGGTGTACCTTGTTCATCTCTCACCAGCGTGCCGCGGGAGAGGATGTCAACATAGTCACCGTCTTTATGCCGCATACGGAATTCAATGTGATATTCAGGCGTTTTGCCACTCAAAAAGTTTTCCACAGATTGCATGGCCTCAGGTAGGTCATCTGGGTGTACATTGCTGGACCAGCTTTCCAGGTTGTTACTCAGTTCCGCTTCCGTGTAACCTAGCATTTCTTTCCAGCGTGGCGAAAAGTAGAGTTCATTGGTGATCAGGTCCCAGTCCCACAAGCCGTCGTTGCTGCCGCGCATGGCAAGATCAAAGCGTTCTTCGCTTTGCTTGAGAGTTTCAAGCACAAATTTTCGTTCGCTGATGTCATGGACGACGCCAATAAAGATGTGCTGGCCATCAACCCAGCTCTCACTGAGGGCGAGCTCGATCGGGATATGATGGCCGTCCTTGTGTAGGGCTTCCACTTCTCTTGGTCCGATGCCGATGAGCTTGCCGCTGCCGGTTTCGCAATAGTGCTTAATGTAGTTGTCGTGTTTGGCGGCGATGGCTGCCGGCATTAGCAGGCGGATATTGCGGCCGATGATTTCGTCGGCCTGCCAACCGAAAATGGTTTCGGCGGCTGGGTTGAATGACTCGATCAGGCCGGCTTCGTCAATGGTGACCAAGCCATCCATCAGACTGTCGACGATGGCTCGCAGTGCTTGATCAGACTTCATAGCGTGGCCTCATGGTCGTGCCGAGCCAACGATTGGATTGTCCGCTTGATTTCAGGCATATGCATGGTGCTTGGCTGTTTTGTTCGTCCATTTACAGCAACAGTTTTAGGGGAATTCCTGCAAATATATCGACCGCAGGCGGCTGAGGCTTAGGTTTTACGTAGAATCTTTTTATAGGCTGTGGGGACAGATGGCCTGAGATAAGTGGAGGCTCGCTGGTGGATAAAATGTCTTTAGCGCGGAATGCGCAGAAATTGGCACCATTCTTCAAATAGATTGTGTTCTAGTGAGGCGACTGCCGAGCGTGGTTCGAGACTGGGGCGAAATACTTGTTCGCCATCGAGGGTGCAGGAGTGGCCGCCAGTTTCACACAGGATGAGGTAACCGGCGCCATAATCCCATAGCTTTTGTTTGCCGTGCAGGTAAGCGTGGCAGCGGCCTGCGGCGACCCAGCACCAGTCCAGCGCCACTGAGCCGAGGCTGCGTTGAGAGCTGTAGGGTAGATCGCAGACCAGCCGGGTAGCCAGTTCGGGTGGCAGGCGTTTGAAGTCGACCAGACCGATGCCCTGTTTCAGCGGGCCTTGTGGCCGGTGCCGGCCCAGGGCTTGGCCGTTGAGGTGAGCGCCGCTGCCTTTACTGGCGCTGAAGCACTCATCGCGGATTGGGTCGTAGACGATGCCGAGCACAATCTCACCTTGATACAACAAGGCGAGTGAGGTGGAGAAAAACGGCAGCCCAGCGGCGAAGTTGCTGGTGCCGTCGAGTGGGTCGAGCACCCAGAGGGGCTGTGAGGTGTCAGCCATGAGGGCATTTTGCTCAGACTCGTCCATCTCCTCACCCAAAAAGGCGACCTCGGGCCAGCGTTGATGCAAGGCGCTTTGAATGCGATGCTGCGCCGCCAGATCGGCCTCGGTCAGCAGGCTGCCATCGGCCTTGTGGCTGTGTTCAACCTTGGTGAAGCGTGGCAGCAGCTCTTCGCGGGCAGCGCCGATGACGATCTCACGCAACTGATTCAGGTCAGGAAGGTTTTGCATGGTGTGCCTTAGAAACGGCGTGAGAGGCCGAGGTAGAGGCCGGTTTCGAACGAATGACTGCGCTTGTCGTCGAGTTTGATCTGGATTTTGCGAAAGCCGAAATTGAGCTCGGCATCATCTGCCAGGGGCAGGTTGATTTGGGACTTGAAGCTCCACAGCCATTTCCCATCGATCAGGCTGGTCATCTGGGGGGCGGCCATGAGTTCGGTGACGAAGTCAAAATCGTGCTCATCCTTGGCCGGATGTCTGAGATAGATGCCCAACGCAGCGGCGACTAGATTATCATCGTCAAAATTGGCCACATGAAGCGCCAGTTTGGGGCCCCAGAGATAGTTTTTTAGCAAGGTTCTACTTAAATCGCGTGGTTCGGCGTCTGCGCTGAAGAGCAGGTCGCGTGGATTGGATTCTTGAGAATATGTCAGGCTGTATTCCTGACGTGCGAATTTCCACACCGTATCGTTGTTATTTGTTTGGTAAAAAATCTGAACACTGTCGTCATTCATGAGAAGGCCCGATGAGTTGGCTAATACCGGTGCGGCAGAAATAAACAGGGTGCAAATAAAACTAATTCTTAGATAATTCAACATATTCACGCTGCGATGGTCTATTTTTTGAACTCTATTATACGGTCTTCCAGCTCATCAGGGTGAATAAGTTCCTCGGAAATGCAGCGGCCACAGACCGAGATGCCCGCGCGGTGAACGCTATCAGGGTCTCCGCTTAGCAGTGGGTGCCAGTCGGGCAAGGGCTTGCCTTCATGTAGGCGGCGATAGGCACAGCTGTCGGGCAGGTAGATGAAGTATTCAGGGTGGTCCATGCCAAGCACCATGCAGTCCGGCACACGTTTGACCCGGTGACTGTAATCGCTGCAACGGCAGCTGTTCAAGTCGAGCAGTTTGCAGGCAACATCGGTATAGAATATTTCGCCGCTGTCTTCATCTTCGAGTTTATTGAGACAACACCGGCCGCAACCGTCGCATAGAGATTCCCACTCGCGTTGATTCATCTTGGCGAGGGGCTTTTCCTCCCAAAACTTGGGCTTTTGTTTTGTCATGACTGACCGAAACTAATGATTGGTGAGCAATATCATAACAGTCAAAGAGGTCTATTGATTCATGGATCCGATTCAAGCACAAAAACTACTTCAGCAGATTCGAGATGCTTACCTGGTCGAAATGCCAGTCAAGTGTGATGAGATAGAAAATCTCATCCTGGCGATGTCGAGTGCGGCCGATGACAACTATGGTGAGGCCTATCGTCTAGTTCATAGCATGAAAGGCAGCGCCGGTACCCATGGGTTGACAGTGGTCAGTGCTATTTGCCACGAGTTGGAAGATCAGATGGCAAAGCTGAATACGGAGGGTGAGAGCATCTCGGATACGGAGGTGAATCTGCTGCTGCGCTTGGTGGATCTGATTCGCCGTGCCCGCGGCATTGCACTGAAAAACAAACCTGATTTTTCGGAAACAGAAAAAGAACTGGAAAATATCCGCAAGGAGACACTGCAGGATCAGTTGCCCGCGCTGCTGGTGGAGTCGTCGGGTTATGTCAGACTGATGTGCCAGGAGGCATTGAGCGATTTACCGGTGCAGCTGATTGTGGAGGAGGATGGCTTGCTAGCCCTGCAGCGCATGTTGCAGCAGCGCTTTGCCTTTATCATTAGTGCTTATGAAACCAGAACCCTGAACGGCATTGCTGTGATCAACGCAATCAGGGCGTCTGAATCGCTCAACAAAAACATCAAAACTATCCTGATTACCTCGCGCCCGGATCTGCGTGACGGCCGCCACCCCGAACTGGATTATGTGCTGAGCCGGAATGCAGATCTGGGCAATAATCTGAGCCATGCGGTAAGGGATATTCTGTCTGAACTGACAAACATCTAATCAGTCAATGCTTCAAGTGATAGTCTGAGACATGTCTGAGCGCATCTAAGTAGCGCTGAGTCAATTTCTGCAGGCCAAACGTTTTTGGTTTTTTGAGCGCGCGATTTGCGATGTGTGCCTGTTGTTATGCAGTTGGCTGGACTTACATTTCCAGCGGATAGTTGCCCGCTTTCCAGCCCACCATATCACCGGTGAGATGAAACAGTTGGTCGAAACCTGCTTCGGCGAGGATGGCTTGGGCGATAGCGGCTCGGCGCCCGCTGTGGCAGTAGACCACGACAGGTTTGTGCTTGTGCTCGATTATCTGGCTGAGGTTGTGGCTGAGTTCAGTGTGAGGAATGTTGATCGCGCCGGGGACATGGCCAGCGCTGTACTCGTCTGGTGTTCTGACATCCAAGATCAATAGCTGTTGTCTATGCGGGTGGCTGAGTAGTTCGTCGGGGCTGATATCGGCTTTGTTAGTCTTTGTATAACAGCCCGAGATTATTAGCAGGCCAAGCAGCAGAAGCAACGCATATTTGAGCTGAATATTCCGTTTCATTTCGTGCTCCATTCATTTGTGGTGATTATTATCATTGTATAGTCGTGGTTTGATCCCGTCTTTAACTAATTGGTTGTATAATCAATCGCCAGTAGTAATAAAAACTGGCATTGGTTTGGGGGAAGTATTGGGGATCACGCCCACTTTTTGGGCTTAACTCAGGTTGTTTGAATGTATGAATCGTTTTATGGTCTAACTGCGAATCCATTTCGGTTGGTACCTGATGCGCGTTTTTTTTATCCCAGCTCTGGTCATAAGCGGGGTTTGGCCTATTTGCGTTACGGGCTGGAGCAGGGCCAGGGGTTTGTGGTGATCACCGGTAAACCGGGGACCGGCAAGAGTACGCTGATTCAAATCCTATTTTCGGAACTGTCCGACCAGTCGCTGGTGGTGGCAAGTCTCAACAATACCAGCCTGGATGAAATGGATGCCTTACATGCGGTTCGGCTGAGTTTTGGTATTCGTGGCGAATGCGACAACAAGGCCTCACTGCTGATCTCGATCGAAAACTTTCTCAAGATGCAGGCCAGTCAGGGCAAGCGGGCGGTTTTGATCGTTGACGAAGCGCACAATCTGCCGCAAAAATCGATGGAAGAGTTGCGCATGCTGTCCAATTTTCAAATGGACGACCGTTCCCTGATACAGATTTTGTTGTTGGGCCAGTATCCGCTGGCTGAGATGCTGGCGCGCCCGGACATGGAGCAGCTGAAACAGCGTGTGATTGCTACCTGCAATTTACAGCCCATGAGTGCAGATGAGACCCGTGCTTATATCGGTCACCGTTTACGCTGTGCTGGCTGGAAAGGAGATCCCGCGATTAGTGGCGCAGCACTTGCGCTCATCCATGCCGCAAGTGAAGGTGTGCCCAGAATGATCAATATTTTTTGTGATCGATTGCTTCTGTCGGCCTCAATCAGTGAAAAACACGAAATCGGCCTGGCCTTGGCAGAAACGATTTTGGAAGAGCTGAAGCAAGAATCCGCCAGCGCATTCAGAAGTGCCAAGACAGGCCGCGAAAGTCTGATCGCGTTGGGTCCTTTGCCGGCGGATGATTTTCCCGCAGAAACCTCGCTGTTTAAAAAGGTAAGCTCAGTAGTTAGGCAGGAGGTAGACGCAGGACCTGGCGATGATTTCAATCCGATTGAAATAGAACAAAGAATTGAATCACCTGCTATCGCTAACACCGCTGTTATGGAAAACAGTGTAAGCGTACAGAGTGGTATGGATGACGAGGATGTTGCTGCACGCGCACAAATTCAAGACGAAGAGCAGATGTCCTCGCACATGGATAAAACCAAAGCGATTAAGTCGCCAGTCATAGAAGATATGGAAATGGGTTTGTATGAATTGCATGAGAAAAGCCCCGCAAAAAGTAAAAAAGGACTATTGCTGTTGCTTTTACTGGTGCTGGCGCTACTTGTGATTGTTCCTATAATCATCTTTGCGCCTGATCTTAAAATGTTTTTTCAGGGAGACTGGCTGGGAAAATTGAGATCAAGCGTTTCACCCTAGATAAGCCATAGCTGTGGGTCATGGTGAAATATGTGTAATGAGTTGCCTCATTCCTTTATGTCAAATCTTTGCTGTTTAGATATTTATTTCCCGTGTATGTTATCGCATAGCCTGGAGAAAAAGCGTAGTATTTATATGCAAATGATATTGCAGGCTGAAAAAAGCAAATAATTAAAGATGCCTGACGAAGAATAATAAAAAATTCTCTCAAGTTTTGTGCTGGTATTGGTGAGCTGGCTGAGTAGCAATATACTTCGCGTTTACAGCATGAGTTTGGGGGGGTAACGCTTGTTAGTCGGGGGTCGAGGATTTGTATGTATGAGTCGTTTTACGGTTTAAGCGCTAACCCTTTTCGGCTGGTGCCAGATGCGCGCTTCTATTATGACAGTACGGGTCATAAGCGGGGCATGGATTACTTGCGCTATGGCTTGTTGCAGGGGCAGGGCTTCGTAGTTGTCACCGGCAATCCCGGCACGGGAAAGAGCACGCTGGTTGAGGCTTTGTTCACAGAAATGCCTGAGCGTTCTCTGGTGGTGGCCAGTCTTGTCAGTACCAATCTAGAAGCGGATGAAATTTTACAGGCCGTTGTTCATTGTTTCAAAATTCCCACAGATGATACAAACAAAGCCGCTTTGCTGAAAGCAATCGAAGACTTTCTAAGAGTGCGGTCAAGCCAGGGCAAGCGGGTGATTCTAATTGTTGATGAGGCGCAAAATCTGCCGCATAGCTCGCTTGAAGAATTACGAATGCTTTCCAATTTTCAGCAGCAAGGCCGGTCATTGCTACAGGTTATCCTGCTCGGTCAGCACCAGCTGAATGATATTCTCTCCAGGCCTGATATGGAGCAGTTGTGTCAAAGAGTGATCGCGTCCTGTCATTTGGATCCTTTATCCGCTGAGCAGACCAGAGAGTATATTGCCCACCGCTTACAATGCGTGGGCTGGCATGGTCAACCTTCCATTTCATCTCAGGCGCTGGCGGTTGTTTATGCTGTGAGTGGTGGTAATCCGAGGTTGATCAATATTTTCTGTGACCGTATGTTTTTGTCGGCATCACTTGAGGGCAGTTATGCGATAGATCTTGGCTTGGCCCAATCGGTTCAGCAAGAACTAATGCTTGAATCAACCGGCTCTTTTTGCGGATTGAATTTTACCAAGACTGATCAGCTTGTTGAGTTGGAACCTTTGCCTGGCGCTGATTTTGTTGCTGTGGTTGAGCAAACGCAAGATGCTCACAAGGATGATCTGGATGCGCTGACTGTTGCTGCTGTCGAAGTTGATGCTGAGATGGCGCAAGAGTCGCCCGTGTTATTTGAGGCTGATGAGACGGTTCATGATGCTGTCGTGAATGAATCAGCAGAGCAGGATACAGCCTACCGCATGCAGCATTCTGAGGCAGCCAATGAGAACTCAGTATTGGAGACTGAGGAGGATTTGGCTGCCGTGGAGGACTCAGTATTGCAGCCAGCAGCAGCCGTTGAATCGCAGTTGGAAAAGCCTTGTGTTGACCCGGTGACTGCTGAGCCTACCTATAAAGAAGCTGAGCCGAATACAATATCTGAGTCACCAGATGATGACGTGCATCAACAGCAAGTCAGCGTAAAAGAAGCGCTGAAAGACTCTCTATTCATAGATAAGAATAAGACAGAATTGAATAACAGGGGGCTGGTTTGGCCGCCTGTGTTTGTCAGTGTGGCAATGATCATAATGTTCTTCTTCGCCGAAGATGTCAGAGATTTTTCTCAGCGTTACACATTAGGCGATCCGGAAACCCTGCTAGAAAATGCCGCTAATACAAATCAAGATGAAGAAAATTTGATGTTGGCTGATGCGTCCGAAACGATATTTGTTCAGGAGCAATCTCGGCTTCAACCTCAAGCCCCGATGGTTTTGACGCCCACTGAGTCGATTGATGTGGCCTCGGAGTCGTCAGATGGTTGGGTGCAAGACATGCAGCTCGAAGTCCCTGCCGACCTTGTGGTAGCCGACAAAAGCTTGCCTGAAATGCCCTCCAAGTCGGAAATGAAAGGGCATAGCACTCCTGAACTGAAAACCGATTCTGTTGCATCAGTGCTTGCCGACGCTGTACCAGCGGCTGAGTTGCAAGCAGAAACCATGAGTGACTTTCGCTTGGATAAAAAAGAGTCCAGTCCAGCGCCAGTACGAGAGAAGCCGAAGGCGGTAGCGCCAGCGGCTGCTAAAGTCGCAGCGGTATCGAAATCTGAATCTGAGAAGGTGGCGAGTGTTGTCCCAAGCGTGTCAGCACAGTCAAGCAAGCCTAAGCCGGTAGTCAAAAGTACTGTAAATACGGTTACGCCAGTGGTTGCCGAGGGCGCAGCAGTAACAATATCTAAATCTAATAGAGTGGTGAGTGCTGTTCAAGACATTCCTGGTCAGTCAAGCAAGCCTGTGCCTGCTAAGCCTAAAGCAGTTGTCGAAGTGCCTAAGCAAGCAAAGAATGAAACTGCCGTTGTGGCGATGAAAGATGACACGACAGATGTGGATATCATTATTCCAAAATTTGATGATAAAACTGACGTTGAGGTATTGCAGGCGAACGCGATGAGTGATCTCGAAACAACTGCAAGCACGGATTTGCCACCTGTAGTTGATATTGGTGTCGCGGAAGCGGGGGGAGTCACTGAACTAGAATTGACGGCTCTGTTGAATGATCTAGTTTCATATTATGAGTCTGGTGATCTTTCAGGCTTTGTTGGGCTGTTCGCGCCTGATGCTGTCGTTGACGGCGAAAAAGGGCGGGAGAGTGTCAAGAAAGATTATCAGGCACTTTTTGATGCAACGGATAAGCGTCAGATGGCGCTTGATGCGCTGCAATGGCAATATAATCAGGGGCTTGTGAATGGTTATGGAGAATTTGTCGTAACGGTATGGCGAAAGAGAGGCCGGTCATCGTTCACTCAAAGGGGGGTGTTGACACTCGGGGTTGAGAAGCTAGGTGAGGTGTTGGCCATCAAAACTATGGCGCATGAATTAAAGTAATCCGCTTGGCATATTGAATCGATAATAAAAAGGATTTTGTTTTGAAGTTTAGTTTTGTTTCCATTGTTTTCTGCCTGGGGTGTTTGGCGTCTAGTCATGCCATGGCCGCTGCCATCGGAATGCCACAACAGACCGCTCGTGTTGGGATTGCGCTTGGCTTTGCCAATTTTACAGTGGATGATCCGGATGGTGACAGTGAAACTGAGTGGGCCGTCAGGCCAATCAATTTTATCTACACTGATCGTGCGTTTGATTCATATCGATATTGGGCCGAGGCCTTTTATCATGACACGGTTCTGTCGGCGTCGACCAGCAAGATTGGTCAAGAGATAAAGCAGTTGGGCGTGCGTGGTTCTATACAAAAAGAGATAAGTAGGCATACGCTAGGGGACTCGTGGCTGGGTGCAGGGCTTCAATTGTCGTATGATGATTACAAGAATCGTCATACTGTTGATAATGCAGGTTTTCTGGCGCAAACCTATTCAGATCGTTCCGGTTTCGAGTCCGTGTTGCTAATTAACTATGTGTTGGAAAAAAACATTGCCGGAT
>CALZIQ010000044.1 GCA_945787735.1 uncultured Chromatiaceae bacterium
GTAAAAAAGTTGTGCCTGAATAGTAAATTCACCACTTTCGTTACCGAGGCTGTAAGTTACCGAATTATTGACTTCGACTGTTTGATTAGGTGAGGAGCTGAGAGAATCGCTAAGGATATTACTAGCAGCTCCGTTTGGGTGGATTAAACTGATTTCAAGAATATAGTTGCCACCAGTTATAGATTGGAATGTTGTGGTGGTATCAATTGTCACTTGGTTATTGTTAATAAGGAAGCTAACGATATCGACAGTGCTGGTATCACCTTTGTCTGCTGCGCCACCATCAATGAGTAACTGGCCCCAGTCAACTTCTACAGCCCAATTCTCATTTTCTGTGACTTCTGGATGTCCAGCATTGATGTCGATCACCACCAAGTTTTTGCCACTCTGCACCCAACTAGGGTTTATTTCATAAGCACTGGTGTTCCATTGTCCATTTGCACCACGAAGAAACCCGAGCTTATGTCCATTAAAATAGACATCATCAATTTCGCCCTGTTCTTCATCAACATCTTCCGCATATATGGTGAGATAGGCAGAATTGTTAGGTAAGGCGCCATTGACAAAGATATTGAATTCAATCGGAGATTCGTCATCATCCATATCGAGATAGCTATCCATATCACCATCAGATTTACCTTCGAGGTCATTGTTTTCATTATCATGGGTGGTGATGTAAGTCGCGCCGGCAAAGACCGGGCCGGCAAACAAAAACAACAGGACGGCGATCAAACCTGAACTACGAATCATTGAACTAAGTATTTTCATATCTTTCAATTCTCTTGCCCTGGCCTTATTCCAGTCGTTTGACTGGAGAGTTTAATTTTTTTTTTGCGGATTACACCGCATTAGGTAAAGTAACAATCCGTATTGGCCACGTGTATTCCCTCACACGCAGCTCGTACTTAAACCGTTTATTACGGTGAGGTTAAGCCATGGCAAAACAAAATCATAGGCCCAAATTCTTTTTTTACTTTCTTTTACAAATCGTTAGCGGCATTGGTATTTAATGCCAATCGTATAACTAATCCAGCCAATAACGCAAAAAACATACCAAGTATATTAGTTCTTTATAATTTAGTGATTTATAATTTAGTCACCAACCCTTAAACAAAAAAGTGTAAACATTTCCGACACTATTTCGCTCTCTCACCTATACAATTTCATACAGCTAATAGCGCAGTTCTAATGCCTTGCATAAAAACCGCATCAATGGGTCTGCCTGCCTAAAACGCTCTATCAGGTTCATTAGCAGTGTTTTCGAGGTAATTGCCTTTTCAGACATTTGAGCCAGGGCGATGAAGTCTTTTCTTTTCAGATCTTTTATTAATATATGATCCTTGGCATAACCACGCGGTGGGTTAGTAAGCGTGTCTCCTACAAAGGTAAAGTGCTTCTTGAAGTTTTTATCATCGCGCGCCGCTAGCCAGGCATTTTCATCCTCAACAATGGCATCGCGAATCTTCCCTAAGGCTTTTGAATCTGGACGCCAGATACCAACGCCCACAAAACTCTCTTCGGGTTCAATATGCAGATAAAAGCCTGGCGCGTGCATATCTTTACCCATTTCATGACGAAACTGTATACCGATGTTGGTTTTGTAAGGACGCTTGTCTTTTCCAAAACGGATATCGCGGTTAACCCTCAACAGAGATCCCCCCACTTTCCTGGGCAACGCTAGAAAGTGAGGGGAAATTGCAGGCAATTCATTGGCCATGGCAGTTATAAAATCCAGGGCCGGTGTGCGGACCAGCGCTTCATAATCCTGCTTATGCTCCTGAAACCAGTCTCGATTATTATTGGCCGCCAGTGCTTCTAAGAAATCAAAACTGGCACGACTGAAATAAGGCTGCACCATCGTTTGCTAAGATTTTTTGACGTAGCTAATCAGCGCAACCGTTGCCCCCTGGGGATCCTGGATGACGCTAAAACGGCCGACATTAGGAATATCCTGTGGCGGCACAAGCACTGCTCCACCCAATTGTTCTACCCTGTAAACCAGCGCATCGACATCGTCCACGGTAATATATGCTCCCCAGGCAGGGGGGGCATACCCTTGGCCTCTTCCGGCATACTCATGATGCCGCCTACCTCGTTGTCCCCAGCCTTGACCATAGGTATGTCATGCTGCCCATATCTATATCCTGCAAGGTCCAGCCCAGCAGTTCACCATAGAATTTTTTGGCTGCCGCTACGTCCGTGGTCATCAACTCGTTCCAGCTGAATGCGCCGTGTTGTGTCATCACTACTTTACTCATCGCAACCTCCCTTTGCTGTTTCATTCAAGTAAAGGTTAAAGATAGCAGACAAATTCAGAGTGGCTTAGTCAACATTCATACCAGAATGTAGTCCCCCTATAAACAAACAGGTTTTTCTCTTCCCAAACGCATCCCACTAAGCTTCACCTATGCTTAGGGCCACCCCAAAACCTGCGTAGGCTTCCTTTTTATATTAAAATGCGCTTCCTTTACCTCAGTTAGGCTCGGTTATATTTAAAGATGGCTCAGGATTCTCCACAGCGCATCATTGTCGGCATGTCCGGTGGTGTTGATTCGTCCGTGACAGCCCTGTTGTTGAAACAGCAGGGTTATGCCGTGAGCGGTCTGTTCATGAAGAATTGGGAGGACTACCCCGACGGCGAATGCCCGGCGGTGCAGGATTCTCAGGATGTGATGGCGGTTTGCGAACAGATCGGCATCGAAATGGACGGGGTCAACTTTGCCGCCGAATATTGGGACCGAGTGTTTGCCTATTTCCTCGAAGAATACAAGGCCGGGCGCACTCCCAACCCAGACGTGCTGTGCAATAAGGAGATCAAGTTCAAAGCCTTTCTCGACTACGCCCTGGCCCACGGTGCTGACAAGATTGCTACCGGTCACTATGCCAAGGTGGATTACCGTGACGGCATCTACCGTCTATTAAAAGCCAGAGATCAGAACAAAGATCAGACCTATTTCCTTTATACCTTAGGCCAAGAACAGCTATCCAAGACATTGTTTCCACTGGGTGACATTCCTAAACCTGAGGTGCGCAAGATTGCCGAAGACAATCACTTCGTCAACGCCAAAAAGAAAGATTCCACCGGTATCTGTTTTATCGGCGAACGCAAGTTCAAGCAATTCCTGAGTCAATATCTCCCCGCCCAGCCGGGTGAGATGCGCACGCCAAACGGCGAACTGATCGGCCAGCACGACGGCCTGATGTATTACACCCTAGGCCAGCGCCAGGGGCTGGGCATCGGCGGGCGCAAAGATTCCAGCGGTGAGCCGTGGTTCGTAGTGGGTAAAGATCTCGACAATAATATTCTGTTGGTAGCCCAGGGCGAACACCACATGCTCTATAGTGACAGCCTGGCGGCAAGCAAACTACACTGGACGACGGGGAAAGCGCCCGCTGCGCCTATGCGCTGCGCCGCTAAGACGCGTTATCGCCAGCCAGACCAGGCCTGTACCATCACCTGGCTTGAGGGAGATCGTTGCCTAGTGGAGTTCGACGAACCACAACGCGCCGTCACGCCGGGACAGTCAGTAGTATTCTATAAAGAAGATGAATGCCTGGGTGGCGGAATCATCGAAACCACCACAAGCCGTGAACAACTCAAAATAAAAACAGGGTAATCGGGGAAGAGATGCAACATAGTTATCGCGAACAAGTACTCGCCTTTGCCGGTGTTTGGCAGGCAGTCAAACAGGTGCAACAAGTAGCGCGCAGTGGCAACCTTGACGCTGATGTTTTTGAGGCCAGCATCAACACCCTGTTTGTCACTGATCCGGACACCACCGAAGAAGTCTATGGTTCAATCAAGGCCATGACCATCGGCCTGGAAACCATTCTCGAACAGTTCGGTGACGCCACTAATCACCGCGATATGGAACTAACCAAATATGTTATTTCCCTCATGCATCTTGAACGCAAGCTAGACCGTGAACCCGAGTTGATGGATAAAGTTGGCAACGGCATTGAATTGGCCAAGTCTCAGTCACAGCATTTCGGTTCGGTGACACATGAAACTGTGATCGCCAGTTTGGCCGAAACCTACGCCAACACCATCAGCACGCTGCAGCCCAAGGTTATCGTTCAGGGTGAACAAGGCTACCTCAGCAATTCCAACAATGCCGCTAAAGTGCGCGCCCTGCTGCTGGCCGGTATCCGTTCTGCCGTGCTGTGGTATCAGTGCGGCGGCCGCCGCCTGACTCTGCTGTTCAGTCGCAAAAAATTATTGAATCAAACCAAAGAACTTTTGAATGAAACCTACTAACACGGGAACGACCATGGAATTATCTGAACTCACCGCCATCTCCCCCATCGACGGCCGCTACGGTAACAAAACTACCGACCTGCGTCCGATCTTCAGCGAATACGGCCTGATTCGCCATCGCGTGCTGGTGGAAGTGCGCTGGTTACAGATGCTTGCGGCTGAGGCCGGTATCACAGAAGTCCCAACCCTGAGCGAACACGCCAATGCTGTTCTCAACGACATCGTTGATCACTTTTCAGTGGAAGATGCACAACGGGTCAAGAACATCGAAAAGACCACCAATCATGATGTGAAAGCAGTTGAGTATTTTCTTAAAGAGAAAATTTCAGGCAACAACGAACTGGAAGAAGTAAGTGAATTCATCCACTTCGCCTGCACCTCAGAAGACATAAACAACCTGGCCTATGGGTTGATGCTGCGCGAGGCACGCACCCAATCAGTGCTGCCGATGATGGATGATGTGATCAAGGCTGTCTCTGACCTGGCCAAAAAATATGCCGAACAGCCCATGCTGTCGCGCACCCACGGCCAGCCGGCTTCACCCACCACACTGGGCAAAGAGATGGCCAACGTCGCCTTCCGTCTCAAGCGTCAGCGCGAACAGGTGGTGATGGTACCCATGCTGGGCAAGATTAATGGCGCAGTGGGCAACTATAACGCGCATCTATCAGCCTATCCCGAGCTCGACTGGCAAAGTATCGCGAGCAAGTTTGTCACTGGGTTGGGATTGGACTGGAACCCCTATACTACCCAAATCGAACCGCATGACTACGTCGCTGAGTTCTTTGACGCAGTAGCCCGTTTCAATACCATCATCATCGACTTCTGCCGCGATGTTTGGGGGTATATCTCGGTAGGTTATTTCAAGCAAAGGACTGTCGCCGGCGAAATCGGCTCATCCACCATGCCGCACAAGGTCAACCCCATCGACTTTGAAAATGCCGAAGGCAATCTGGGTGTCGCCAACGCCATCTTTGGCCATCTCGCCGCCAAGCTACCTATCTCGCGTTGGCAGCGTGATCTGACTGACTCAACGGTATTGCGTAACCTGGGGGTAGGTCTAGCCCACGGTAGCATCGCCTATCAATCCTGCCTCAAGGGCATTTCAAAACTCGAAGCCAATCCTGTGCGCCTGGACGAAGATTTGAATGCCTGCTGGGAAGTACTGGCAGAACCGATCCAGACTGTGATGCGCCGGTACGGCATCGAAAAGCCTTATGAAAAGCTCAAAGAGTTGACTCGCGGCAAAGGCATCGACCAAAATAGCCTAAAGATATTTATCAAGAGCCTGAAAATTCCAGACGCCGAAAAAGAACGTCTGCTAGCATTGACACCCGCGACCTATATCGGCAACGCTGTACAGCAAAGCTATAATTTGTAATCTATACACTGGCGCCGGAGAGATAATTCCGGCGCCAGTCGCTTTTTGTGAACTGGTTCACAGATTTCTTTACTTCATACCACCATAATCACTATCACGGGCTCCGCGGTAACTATCCCCCGCATCCACCCCATGCTCAATACGTTACCCTGAGCCCGAATAAGAAGTTACCCGAATTGCCACCCTTGCAATTCGGGTTTTTTTTCGCCGTGAAAAAAATAATGGCCTTACTATTCTGTGATCTGATTCACAGAAAACCTGCCCTGTATTTCCATAATGAATAACATGGACGGGCATATTGGTGACACCCCCACATCCACCCCAACGCTCTAGTCACCAAATACTGTCCTGTAACACCGCCTGGGCCGCTGAGGGAGCAGCCCGGGCTTTTTTCTTTTATCATCCAGCAAAGCGACATACAATGAAGCAGTATCTTCGCAATAAAGGGGATGATCATGACGTTAGCGCTGGACAACTATATTCTGGGTGAAAGCGATGACACCATTAAAATCGACAGCAGTGAAAACGTCAGTGAAGCTGCACTGGCACTGATCACGCAATCCAAACGATCAATCGATATTTTTAGTCATAGCCTGGAACGCCGTATTTACAACAGTCAGGCAATTTATTCCGCTGCACTCAAACTTGCCACTCGTAGCCGCTATTCACAAATCCGTATCATCCTTAAAGAGTCCAACGATGTAGTAAAACTCGGTAGCCGGCTGGTTGAACTCAGTCAACGACTCAGCAGCCGTGTCCTCATCCGCAAACCACCGGTTGAATACCGAGACCATAATGAAGAGTTTCTGATCGCCGATGACGTTGGGCTATTGCACCGCCCAGTTGCTACGCGCTACGAAGGGGGGCTAAGTTTTTATGAGCCTCTCAGATGCCGACAACTGAAAAAGTTTTTTGATGAATGCTGGGAAAAGAGCTCACAGGATGCTGACCTACGCCGGTTACATTTGTGAACAAGTCGGCTCAATTTTGTCTAGCACTCATGCTGGTGGCATGCGCAGCATTTAGTGATGCGAGCGAACAACAGCTTGAAGTTATTTCATTACAGCACCGACTCGCTGCCGAACTCATTCCCGCTCTGGCCCCCTTTGTTGATTCACAAGGTGTAATCCGCGCAAATGGCAGCCAGCTGATCATCCGAACATCAGACAAAAATATTCAAGACATCAAAAAACTGATCGACCAGTTGGACAAACCGCTCAGGCGGCTTTTGATTGAGGTTAGACAACCACTCTCGGGTTCGCGAGAGTCAGACCAGGCCAGTCTCTCTGGGCAAGCCTCCGTGCCAGCCAACAAGGCTCAGGTCATACTGCGCCAACATAGCACCTCTAGCCGCGATAGTGCTGTGACCGATCAGCAAATCCAGGTGTTAGAGGGGCATACCGCTCTAATCAAAACCGGTCAACAGGTGCCCATGGCCAAAAAGCAGATTCGAAATAACGGACAGGTGGAAACCCTCATCGAGCAACAAGATGTCAGCAGCGGCTTTCAGGTCACGCCACGGTTGAGTGGCAAAACCGTCATCCTAGAGATCATACCGTTCAGTGCCAGCCTGGCCAGTAGTGGTGGCGGTGTCATCAATCAACAACAGGCACTGACCACCCTTTCTGGCGCATTGGGAGAATGGATAGAAATCGCTGGCGTTGCTAGCCAGAGGCAGCAATCCGGTCAAGCTAAGATCTACTCAACTAAGCGGCGCAATGAACAGCAACGCCAAATTTTAATCCGGGTGACTGAACTGCAATGAGTGCAAGGGGGATAAAGGATAAATTAACCGGCCTTGGCGCCAGGGGTTTCTTCCAATTCGGTAATTTTGGTTTCGCAAACCTGATTGACCTGTAAGCGGTTCGCCCTGACGAATTGCATAATGTATTCAAAGGCGGCTGGATTCGACTCTTTTAAAGAGTTTTCGACTACAAGACACTTTTCGCCATCAACAATGCTGGGACGCACAAAATCCGAGTAATGCAAACGATTATCCTTGCCAAATGTCGCCATTGTGGTTGAGATACGTTCAATCCAGTCGCTCGGACGAAATTTACGCCCGTCTTCGTTTACGCTTCGAACGACCAGTTTACAGCCAGCTTTCAATTCCATTTTTTTGACTACCTACTCGGGGACCCGTTTCTGGAAAAACCCTGATTTGTGATGTGATTACGGAGTTAACTATCGATGATATCGGCAAAGCATCGGTATTCATTAAGGCGGATTATACAACGAACTCTCCTTTAAATGGTCAATCCCCTTTCAGAAAACAGCGTGTTTTCGCATAATAGGCCTACTTCGTTACACTGGAATGACTGGGACACACACAACTCTCATTATTTTTTCACAAGGGAAAATTCATGAACGTCGAAAATATCGACTCGATACTCCAGGAAGAACGCTTATTTGAGCCTTCTGCAGATTTCGTTCAAGCGGCAACGCTCAACAAAACAGACACCCTGGCAGCACTTCGGCGCCAGGCAGACGAAGATTATGAGGGCTTCTGGGCCAATATGGCCCGCAATGAAATCAGTTGGCACAAACCCTTCAGCAATGTACTCGACGAATCAAACGCGCCACACTACCGTTGGTTTGATGACGGCAAGGTCAACGTGTCCTACAACTGTCTTGACCGCCACCTGGAAACTCGGGGTGAGCACACTGCCATCCTTTTTGAAGGTGAGCAAGGCGACATCAAGTCACTTAGCTACCGCGAATTACACAGCCAGGTCTGTACCTTTGCCAATGCCCTCAAGGCCCAGGGCATCGAAAAAGGCGACCGCGTCGTCATTTACATGCCCATGACGCCTGAAGCGGTCATTGCCATGCAGGCCTGCGCCCGGATCGGCGCTATCCATTCTGTGGTGTTTGGTGGCTTTTCTGCCGAATCACTTAAAGACCGCATCGAGGATGCCGGCGCCAAAATGCTCATCACTGCAGACGGCGGCAACCGCGGTGGCAAAATCATCGAATTGAAACATGCCGCCGACAAAGCCCTCAGCCACGGTTGCGACAGTATCGAAAAAGTTATTGTTTTCAAACGCACTGGTCACGATGTAGAGTTTAGTCAAGCGCGTGACATTTGGTGGCACGATGCCATCGAAGGCATGGACAGCCGCTGCGAACCCGAATGGGTCGAAGCAGAGCACCCACTGTTTCTGCTCTACACCTCTGGCTCTACCGGCAAACCCAAGGGCATACAACACTCCACGGCTGGGTATCTGCTCAATGCCATCCTCACCATGAAGTGGGTGTTTGATATCAAGGACGATGACATCTACTGGTGCACAGCAGATGTAGGCTGGATCACCGGCCACACCTATGTGGCCTACGGCCCACTGGCAGTGGGCTCAACCGCGCTGATCTATGAAGGTGCGCCAACCGTGCCGGACACCGGCCGTTTCTGGGATATCTGCGAACGACATAATGTCACCATCTTCTATACCGCCCCAACCGCCATTCGCGCCCTGATGAAATGTGGCGATGAGGTCCCGGCTAAATACGACCTCTCCAGCCTGCGCCTGCTCGGCACCGTGGGTGAACCCATCAACCCCGAAGCCTGGATCTGGTATCACAAGATCATCGGTGGCGAGCGCTGCCCCATCGTTGACACCTGGTGGCAGACAGAAACCGGCGCGAATATGATAGCCCCCATCCCTGGCGTGGTGGCCACCAAACCCGGCTCCTGCACTCTGCCCCTGCCGGGCATTATCGCCGACGTGGTCGATGAACAGGGCAACAGCATCACCGAGCCCAACAAGGGAGGTTATCTGGTCATCAAAAAACCGTGGCCCTCAATGCTACGCACGGTTTGGGGTGATGATGAACGCTACATCAACACCTACTGGCCCAAATTCGATGGCAAATATTATCTCGCCGGCGACAGTGCCAGACGCGACAAAGACGGCTATTTCTGGATCATGGGCCGGATCGATGACGTACTGAATGTCTCTGGCCATCGTCTCGGCACCATGGAAGTCGAATCGGCCCTGGTGGCCCATCCTCGTGTAGCCGAAGCCGCGGTAGTAGGTCGGCCGGACGAGATCAAGGGCGAAGCCATTTTTGCCTATGTCGTGCTCAAGGGCGATCGTCCGTCCGGTGGGGTCGATGCTGATCTGACCCAGGAACTGCGCGCCTGGGTCGGCGAGCAGATCGGCGCTATCGCCAAGCCGGATGACATCCGCTATGCCGACAACCTGCCCAAGACACGCTCGGGCAAAATTATGCGCCGCCTGCTGCGCACCATCGCCCAGGGACAGGAGATTACTCAGGATACTTCTACCTTAGAAAACGAAGCCATTCTGTTACAGCTCCAGGGCAAGGCATAGCCCTAAACCTAAGGGCAATCCGGTGTCGGATTGCCCTTCCCCATAAAAAGGCAAATACACACACATTTTACATTGACTTTTACAGGGTCGTTTGCTTTAATGGTTATGACCTTATCTAGTGAAGGGCTATTCAAGCCGGTCCGTCACATGAAAATAAGGAAGTTTTCTTTTATAGACAAGGAGTTAAGAAAAGGATTTCTCCTTATCTCTGGAGATGCGATACAAGCGTATCCAGGGATGAATAAGGTCATAGAAAACAACCTCCTCCTAGTAGTCGCTTGTTCATAAAACCAAAAGGGGCGCAGCCAACGCCCCTTCTTTTTGCCGCTCTCGTCTCTTAGACTATTTCCAAATCTGGTCTCAATTGCAATAATACCTTATCATTACACTCAACTTTTTAGCGGCGCCCCTGGTCTTTCCACAAACCTCCAGCCACTAAACTACGACACGCTTAGCAAATGATTTCAGCCCTTTAAGCGACAACGCAGGAATGATGTACTCATGAATCGACATCAACGGGAACAATTACTGGATCAATTCTTCCAGCAGATCAACAGTGTCATCCTGACACGCCAGCACCCCATCAGCGGCTTGTTGCCGGCCAGCACTTCGGTCAACGCCCATGGCGATTACACCGATGCCTGGGTGCGCGATAACGTCTATAGCATTATGGCGGTGTGGGGGCTTGCCCTCGCCTATCAAAAACTGGACAACACCCAGGGCCGTGCCTATCAGCTGGAACAGAGCGTGGTGAAACTGATGCGGGGATTGCTGACCGCACAGATGAAACAGGCCGGCAAGGTAGAACAATTCAAATACGAACAAAGCGCAGAAAACGCCCTGCACGCCAAATACGACACCCAAAGCGGTGACCCGGTGGTCGGCGATGATGAGTGGGGACACCTGCAACTGGATGCCACCTCACTCTTCATCCTCATGCTGGCCCAGATGACTGCATCAGGTCTGCGAATCATTTATACGCTCGACGAAGTCGATTTTATCCAAAACCTGGTGCACTACATCGGTCGTGCCTATCGCACTCCCGATTACGGCATTTGGGAACGCGGCAACAAGATCAATCATGGCCTGCGTGAACTCAATGCCAGCTCCATCGGCATGGCCAAAGCGGCGCTCGAATCGATCCGCGAGCTCAATCTGTTTGGACCGGAAGGTGGAAAGGACTCTGTGATTCACGTGGTTGCGGATGAAATTGCCCGCACCCGTAGCTCGCTCAATACCATCCTGCCACGCGAGTCCGGTTCAAAAGAAGTGGATGCCGCCCTGCTCAGCATTGTCGGCTTTCCCGCCTTTGCCATCGATGATGCCGAATTGGCTGAACAGACACGTCACTCCGTCATTGGCAAATTACAGGGGCATTATGGCTGCAAACGTTTTCTACTCGACGGTCATCAGACACAAGTGGAAGACAGCAACCGACTTCACTATGAACCTCACGAGCTGAAACAGTTTGAACATATCGAATCCGAGTGGCCCCTGTTCTTCACCTATCTGCTGCTCGATGCCCTGTTTCGCCACGACGATAAGGCGGCACAAGAGTACAGTGATCGCCTTGAACAATTGGCCATTGAACAAAATGGTCAAGCCTTGCTGCCTGAACTTTACTTTGTGCCACATGATGCCATCGAACAGGAAAAAATCGCTCCCCATAGCCAAACGCGGCTAGCGAATGAAAATGTGCCACTGGTGTGGGCCCAAAGCCTGTTTTATCTTGGCAAGATGATCCAACAAGGCCTGCTAGAAATTACAGATATAGACCCGCTTAGCCGTCACCGCCGAGTAGGTAATGAACGATCAACTTGCGTCCAAATTGCCTTGATTGCCGAAAACCCCGCGGTACAGCAACAGCTACTCGAACTCGGTGTCGTCAGCGAAACCATCGACGAGATTGCACCGATTCAAATACGCACCGCCAAAGAGCTGGCTGAGGCCCTCCACCTACTGGGTAAAAACGACAAACTGCAACTCACAGGGCGCCCACCTCGACGCATCCGGACTCTAACTACGTCTCAGGTCTTTAACATCAACGATAATTTGGTCATCTTCCTGCCGGAGTTCCTCAATCAAAGCGAGTTTTACCTGAACTACGATAACAAGCTGTTGGTTGAACAACTCAAGCATGAACTGGTCTATCATCAACGCAACTGGGATGTCCCGGGTCGGCCAGTCATTATGCTGATGATCAACGACGTCATGCTGCACCCTGAAGGCTTGAATGACTTGCTCAATCTGATAGAGCAACTTCAAGCGGGTGAACACAATGCAATCCCCGTGCGCGTCGGACGCCTGGCCGAACTCATAACCACTGCATCGAAAAAACGCCTGGCTTATCTCGATGGTTACCAATTTAGTTCGCCACCGCAGTCCAGTGATAGCCTGTCGAGCTTTCTGCTGAAATGGGATCCACTTAAAACACGGCCCAGCACAGCCGGCCAGGAAAAACTAATCAACCAGGAATCAAATCCAGACGAATTAATTCAACGCCTGATCTATTCCGACAATCCCTATCTACAAATTAAGATTCTCACCCGCCTGGTGGATTTGGTCGGTTTCGATCACCCCGTCACATTCGAAATCAAAGCAGAGCAGGTCAACGTCTGCGACCTGATCATGCAAACATACCACCACGCGACCCTGAACCATATCTGGTCTGTGGTGCGCCAAGCGGCCATCCTGTTGAACAAGCACGACTCAGCGCTGGAAGACACTGTGATGGAGTTGCTAGTGCGGCAGAAGCTGATCGATCTTGGCCGCTCCTATACCAACGAAGCGTTGATCACCGAACCACTCAACAACCAACAGATCATCGAGCGCATTAGTGAGTTTGCGGGTGACGACAAACGTCAGCACCTGCTATCGGAAGAAATACTACTGACACTCGGCACCCTGATCAAGGCCGAACCAGACCTATTCGATGACATCCTTACCTTGCGCATCTATGACTTGATAAGCCTATTGATCAACAAGATCGCTAACGACTACAAGATCAATCAAAGTGAAGCGTTTGAAACTTTGCTACAGCTCAGACCTTACGAGATCCAGACCCAGTTGCGCAGTGTATTGGAAGGTTTTGGCAGCGCGATTGATCATCTCTTCGACGTAGAGATCCTCCATTATTGCGGCATCGGCAACGACATCACCCGCGTCAGCTTTCAGCAGAATGAAGACCCAGCAGCCTACGGCGGCCACAAAAACTGGCGCTCATGGCGTGAACATCATGGTGTACTAACACGCATGCCGGACAGCTTTTACGTCGGGGTCTGGAACATACTCGGCGGCTGTCCCGGCATTGTTATTGGCGACCGCTATGAACGCAGCAACCTGCTCGATACCGATATGCGCTCAGCCTCCACCGCTAATGAACAAAACTTTGCCCTGATGGTGGCCCAGGTGCTCAACAAGATTCACGACCCTGAATACCGCCACCTGGCGATTGAAGCGCTGACCACACTAGCAGCCACCTTCCGCGCAAATCCGGATCTCAAGATCAATGACGAAATCATCCTCGATGTGATCATCGGCCATGCCGTCCGCCAAGCCTGGCTGGAAAAACACCCCCAGGATGAAGCTCACTATGAAGATGACAAAACTAAAGCCTGGGAGGCATTTTATCTGTTGCCGCCACATGAAGCCTCAACGGCCCTGATGGAAGCATTCATTCATCTGCTCAGCCCCGAAACCGACTCGCAGGGCGAACCACAATCTGTCGGGGAATTAGCCAGTTAAGCCAAAATTTAATCAATTGCCTTGTTGACCTTTGTAGGTCCAGTAAGTAATATACTGCCCACAAATCAAGCACTATTCCCCGGTAGCTCAGTTGGTAGAGCAAATGACTGTTAATCATTGGGTCGCTGGTTCGAGCCCGGCCCGGGGAGCCATTTTTGAGAAAACCGCCTTTATGGCGGTTTTTTTATTTCTGACATTAAAAAGTACGCTGTGTATCAAACTCGTAAGCGCGACTCAATTTGTGGGTATTTGCGGTCATGTGCTGTCGGATTATTTAGAAATAAGGCACTGCTATGTGGAACTCGATATAAAATCGATCTCTTTCAGCGCCGACCATAGAGATGGGTATGATTCAGCCAACACGGGAAACAGTGTCATTTTAGTAGCCCCCCTTGCTTACACCTTAAAATGGGCCACCAAACCACTGAGGTCTCGAGCCAAACACGACAGCTGCTCTGCACTCGTCGCCGTCTCTGTCGCACCTTCTGCGGACTCATCTACCGACAAACGAATCCGTTCGACATTGTTGCTAATCTCTTCCGAGACAGCACTTTGTTCTTCTGCGGCGCTGGCAATTTGGTCGTTAAGCAGAGCAATTGTAGAGACTGAGGCAGTAATTGATCCTAAGGCTTCTTGCGCCTTCATACCTTGCCCAACCCCTTCTTGGGCACGTGTACAACTCTTTTCCATTGTTTGCACGGCATCGCGTGAACCCGCTTGCAGCTCCTGAATAATCTTCTGTATCTCTTGTGTCGACTCTTGTGTGCGACTGGCAAGGGTGCGCACTTCGTCGGCTACAACGGCAAAACCGCGGCCCTGTTCACCCGCACGGGCAGCCTCGATTGCCGCATTCAAGGCCAGCAGGTTGGTCTGGTCGGCGATATCGCGGATCACACTTAATACCGAGCCGACATTGTCACTTTCGACCTCAACCTTTTGGATGACAGTACGCGCAGCCTCCACCTCTTCGGCCAAGGCCTTGATACTGGCGATGGTTTCATTGACCACGGCATTGCCACTTTGTGTCGCCTGATCGGCCTCTTGAGCGGCATGAGCGGCATTCACCGCGCTAGCGGCGACCTCTTGCACCGTCGCGGACATTTCTTGAATTGCTGACGCAACCTGAGAATTCTCATGCTGTTGGCTATTTGCGGCAACACTGGCTTGTTCCGTGACAGTCATTAAAGATTCGGCAGCACCAGCAACTTGATGAGCATTGCCACTAATACTCGCTACCTGTTCACGAAGATTTTCGACCATTTTGGCTAGCGCAGCATCTATCTGCAAAATATCTTTAAGCCCCTTTGATTTCACTTGAATGGTCAAATCACCCTCTGCACAGCGAATCATATTGTCGACCATATCCTGCATTGGTTGAAATAACTGCCTCGAGAACACCCAAAGACTCGCAGCCACACCTGCGATAATTAATAACAACATAGCACCCACAATGACTAACTGCGCATGCTCCATATGACCATAATATTCCGTCAAATCGTCAAGCACAGTCAATTGTAATGCAGGTTTGCCCTGATCACTTTTCAGTACATAACTAATTGAAAGACTGGTAGCGTTCTCTTTGCTAGCCCATTGCTCACTACGAAACAATTGTTCGCCACCGGGGGTAGTAATCGTTAATGGCAATTGCGAAATATCAGCGACGGATTGTAGACTCAACACCGGGTTAACAACCACTTCAAGATAGGCAATAACACGAAGACCACCGACGGGCATTAACATCGAGTACATAGCCCCCTGCTCAGACAACCATGTATACGACAACGTTTTCAGTCGCTCCGCTCCTTTGCGGCTTTTGGCAGCCTTGGCCAATTCGTCAGGAAGTTTCTCGCCCAGTCCTTTCAGCCCTTCTCTGCTCGCAGCCATGAAATTGAAGTCCTTATCATAAAGCCTCATTTTGCTTAGATTAAGAATCCCAGTAGTCGCGAAGCGCTGGTGAAAAAATTCATCCAATTGGGTAATAAGCTGATTCTTCCTATCTTGATCAGCGGTATCTCTTGAAACCTTCTTGACAACACTGCGTAAGCCTTTCTCAAATGCGCCCACCATATCCACCGCATTCTGATGCATCGCTGCAGTGGCCTGATCGGCGGCGATACCAACCATACGAGAAACAGCCTTTTTCTGTGACTCCAATGCTGCCACCTTAAAACTGTTCGCCCCAAATAAAGAGACAGAAACGACACCTACAGCCAACAACCCTAAGACCGTAAGAATTAATCCCTTAATTGAAATTTTCTGGAAGTTCATGTTAGAGCCCATTTATGGTTAGTAGAAATGTGCCAGTTTTCTCATGCTAATGGGAAACGGGATAACCCTTTTCCATCCACTCTTCCCAACCACCGCGGAACCAGTAAACCAGGCTATAACCCTCAGCTACTGCAATTTTGGCGGCTTTAACACTGCGTCCACATTTAACCCCATTGCAGTAGAAAACCACCGGAGTGGATTTGCTCTTAAGATGATGTGCTAAAGAATCCGCATTAGTGTCGGTATCAGGCATGCCAATCGAACCCTCAATAAAGCCCATCTCATGGTCAGAAGTTTTGCGTGAATCGATAATGACCAGGTCATCATGTTCATCGAGAAGGTCAATTAATTCTTCTGCACTAATTCTGATAGTGCCTTCTAAGCTTTCCGGCACATCTTCTTTTGCTTGGGGTGCACTTACTGCAAAAAATAACGTGAACATTAAACAACCAAATAAAGATGTGTTTTTCATGGTTTTCTCTCTTCATGCTGTGGATTTCTCGTTATATATCGACAGCGAATAGCAAACATTGAAAAAACAGGAATCTTGACTGAATTGTCGGGTTGATAGTCACCCAATTAATGTGTGGAAGTTCGAGATACACACCCTGTTCCAGAACTCTATCGCACAAATGTTGAGAGCCACACTAAGATGAATAAGACCCTTATTTCGGTGATTGGCAGAAACCATAAACGAGTCATTATGTCACTGCCTGAGCGCAACTCACCACTTTGCGTTGGCGACCAACAGGCTCATATAACACTACTTTCCCGAGAACCATGGTTTCACTATTATCATCCGATAAGGATCCACACAATGCCATGAGAAATTTAACAACCGCCCATAAAAATACTTTGGCATGAAAACAGGTCTATACCCGCTGGTAACACTAGTAAGTTGAATACACACACCGTTTCAGCGTGTTAAGATTCGGCTATGAGCAAGCATTCCGACATCGATACCGATGACGACAAATCCCTGTTCCGCCAGGCCATGGCCGATGTGCGCCGCCTAAATAACGAACATACTCCGCAGTCGCCGCCAAAACCAAAACCTGAGCCACGTCAAAGCGAAGCCGATGAAGCCCGGGTGATGAGTGATAGCTTGTCGGACGAATTCGACCCAATCGATACCGAAACAGGCGAAGAACTTTTATTTTCCCGCACCGGCATCCAGAAGCAGGTGCTACGCAAACTAAGACAGGGAAAATTTGCCATCGAAAAAGAGCTTGATCTGCATGGCATGCGGGTCGAGCAGGCGCGCCAAGCACTGAGCATATTTCTACACCAGTGCCGCAATAACGGCGTTCGCTGTGTGAGGATCATCCACGGCAAGGGGCTGGGGTCACATCAGAAACAACCCGTATTGAAGGGCAAGACCAATCGCTGGTTGCAACAACGTGACGAGGTGCTGGCATTCTGTTCCGCCCGGCCAGAGGATGGTGGTACAGGCGCGGTATATGTTTTACTCAAGCGAGGCTAGAAATAATAACCCAAGCCTATCTGTACATAGTTGTCTTTGCGAAAGATATAACCTGGATCTGTCGGTTCGACACTATGCAAGCCACGATATTCAAGCGCCAGCTTCCAGCTTTGTCCCAGACGGCGACTGGCCTCAATGCTGGTTGAAGTTGCCGTATCATCTCTATCGAAAATAGCGCCCATCAGGATTTCGCTACTCTGCATGTCGTTAAACGCCCAGCGTAGTCCCACCATCACATCATCTTCAAAGGTACTGCTGGCCAACTCGTCGCGTTCATCGTAGAGATACTCCACCAAAAAGCCCAGATCAATCGCACTGCCGAACAGACCTACATGGGTATATTCGAAACCAGCAACGACTTCGGTGTAACGTTCATTTTTTTCTTCGGTGGATGTCGCCTCGAGCTTCAGTAGCCAATCAGCCAGAATCGCCTGCACAGTCAGGCCAGTCTGATCGATCAAGTTATAACGTGGTACTAACACCGGCTGGCCGAGTGAATTCAGCCCCGCAACAAATTCTGGCTCGCGATTGGTGCCTGAGAAATGTGACAGCCCGATATCCCAATCACCTATGTAATGTGACCAGCGTATGGCCCAATCCACATGTTCATCCTTGTCAGGGGACTCATACAAGGCATCCTGTTCGGTATCAACCACTAGCGGTCCACGCGGGCGCCCTTTTTCACCCGGAAAGGTTCGCTCTCGAAAAAGCGGCAGAGCAAACATATCCCAGGTGCCCCAACCGGTAAACCAACTGACATTCAGCATCGGCTGGCCCAGCTTGTCTTCACCATCAAGATTCTCGACCAGATCCACCTGGTTGATCACATCCACAATGTGCTGCGATTCGGTCACGCCCCAAAACACCTTGCCCACGCCGAGGCGCAGTTCCCAGTCTCCCATGGCATTTAGATACATCAGTTCGCGCACGTCTGCATGATTGCGTTCGTCGTCTTCATCGCCAGCACGCACAAAGGGCACGAAGGTAAGACTGCTCTTGCGATCATTCCAGCTCAAATAAACTTCAGGCTGCAACACAATTGATGCCGTCGTATCAAACTGCTCGCTACTGTAAAGCGCATCATCAGGGAAACTTCGAACCTCCGCCGTTAAGGAGCCAGACACCGTCGCCCTGAACGTGG
Organism: uncultured Chromatiaceae bacterium; assembly: GCA_945787735.1. Classification (GTDB taxonomy): domain Bacteria; phylum Pseudomonadota; class Gammaproteobacteria; order Tenderiales; family Tenderiaceae; genus Tenderia. Next base: position 18,607 of record CALZIQ010000044.1, read on the forward strand.
ATGGCTTGGGCTTGGGCAATTCTGGATAACGTTTGATCGCTGCCGGCCAGCCTTTTTCGCGCAGACGATTCTGATCATATAGGGCCTGGCTGGAACGCTCATAAGGACCAATCAGCACGACAATCGCCGGCCTGCCGACCACATCGATCATTCGTTGTTCAGCATCAAAACCCTGCGACTCCAGTTTCTTGAACACTGCTTTTGCAGCGGCTTTGTCTGAAAAAACGCCTATTTGTAAATAAGGGACCGACTTGGCCGCAAGCACATTATGAGATCCCATGAGCAAAACCAGCCCAAGCAGTAAGCGGATCAAATTTGCGAAATTGAATGATGTCATATTGATATCTAGAGTTATCTTGCCCGCTTAAGATCATTTACCTCGAAATCGCTATCGCTCAGGCCGGTACGAAAGCGATAGTTGCTCCAGATAATCCGGGTCGTTTTGCCAGTCTGATGGTTTTCCATATACATCTCGTCCGGGCGCCAGTGATTTTCGAGATATTTTTTGTAACCCGTGTTGGTCAATGTTTTTAACAAAGCGTTCTTGCGGTCGTAAAACTCAATTTTTAGCGGCCGATACTCCTGCTTGTCTATCCAAACCACTTGACGGGTATAACCAGAATACTTATCGACTGGATCCCTCTCGATCACAAAACAGTCCATGCCATTGTAGTTTTCGTCGCGCAGGTACTTGTAGCTATATTTTTCAACTTCTTGTGAGCCGAGATCTTCATAGGCAAACTCACTGCCCATATACGGACCTGACTTATTACGCGAGGCGATACGCTTGACCCGTTTTAAAGCAGGCAAGTACAGCCATTGGTCGTCCGGCTCTGACTTGTGTGAATAGGTCAACATTGCCGTGCCTTTAACATCCGCAGGCTCGTCAAATATGGACAAGCCTTTATCACCATCGCCATCGACTTCAAACCCAAGGACACGAATCTGACGCGTGCTCTCATCACCTTGACGATTTCTGAGAATCATCTGCATCTCGGCACGAAAGTCATCAAAACCATCGGCGCGTCGGTCGGCTTCTTTGGCAATCTCTAGTCCACGCTCTTCAGCTGACTGGGCAGACACAAACAAAGGTGTGAGCAGCAGGCTGAATAACAAACCAAGGACACTAATTTTAAACTGCGTGTTTGACACGGGAACCTCCTCGTTCTCTGATTTCTTCAAACTTCATTAATAACGGCGGCAGCAATAAAAAGTCGGCAATTAGGGCCAGTGTGATAGTCATTGCCGTCAGCAGACCCATGCCTGAATTCAATTCAAACGCCGACAGGGACAACACTAAAAAGCCCGCTACCAGCGCAACTGATGTCACCCATAATGCCATACCTACTGTGGAAAATGCGTAGCGCACAGCATCCGGACTGGACAAGCCTTTTTCCCTTCTGGCACGCAGATATTTGCTCAAAAAATGCACTGTATCGTCCACCACAATGCCCAGAGTCATGCCCACCACAACCGACAAGGATAGTCCAACCTGCCCAACCAATAGTCCCCAAATACCAAACGCCATTGCCGCCGGAATAAGATTGGGAACCAGACTAAGTAAACCAATCTTGAGCGAACGCAGGGCAACGATCAGAATCAGCGAAATCAATACGAGCGCGATGACAGTGCCCTGCAACATGCTGCGGATATTGCGGTAACCAATATTGGCAAACATGATCGTTGGCCCAGCGCCATGGGCCTGCATGGATTCTGGCGCATTCTGCTGCAACCAAGCCTGGGCCCGCTGCTCAAGTTGCAGCAGCTCATTGCTGGAGACACTTTTCAGATTCACCTGCAAGCGTGTAGCCGATTTATCCACATTAATTTGATTGTTCAAGTCTAGGCCGAATGGCAAAGACATTTCATACAACAATAAATATTGGGCGGCCAAATCGCGTTGATCGGGAATGCGATACCAATCAGAATCATTGTTGTGCATATTTTTATTAATGCGTTTCATCACGTCCGTAAAGGTGCTGACATGCAGCACATTCGGCTGCTGACGATACCATTCAGCAAAGTCTTCCAGTGTATTCAAATAGTCAGGTTCACTAATCCCCCCGCTCTCAGCGGCACCGAGAGAATAACTGATCTCATACATACCAGTGAGATTGTCGGTGGTGTAATCAGTATCGACACGAAACTGAATAGATTCATCAAAATATTTTACAAATTCATCATTCAGTTGATTCTTGGGAATAAACGCCACCAGCCCCACCACTAGCAGCAACATGCCCCACATCAAGGGACGGCGTTGCTCAACGACAAAATCCCCTAACTGCTCCATCGCCTGCCAGCCGCGTGTTGCACTATGTGGCAGCCTTACCGGCAAAACCATCATCAATGCAGGTAAAAATGTGATTGATAAGAGATAACCTGTAATCACCCCCAGAGCCACAATATTTCCCAGGTCACGAAAGGGCGGCGCATCGGAAAAATTCATACTCAAAAAACCAATCGCCGTGGTCAGGCTGGTGATAAACACGGGCTGCATGTTGATGCGCAGACTCTCCACCATGGCCTGGCGCTTATCACCGCTGGCACGCATGCTCTGCAAAAAATTGGTCAGAATGTGTACACAATGCGCCACCGCAATCGTCATGATCACTGTGGGCGAAATGGTTGATGGGGGCGACAGTTTGATACCGAGCATGCCAGTCAGGCCCAATGCGGAGACAATCGCCAGAATAATTACCAGTAACGTGGCGATGGTGCCACTGATAATTCTGATGGAAAAACCTACCAACAGAATAATTACTAGAAACATAAGTGGCACCAGCGTCTTAACATCGCTCTGGGCCGCCTCAGGAAAGGCGTTATTCATCATGGCAGCCGGTTAGCCTAATTCCAACCTGCGGGTATTTAGCCTCGAAGTTTGCGGCAAGCTCGCGGGCAAAGCCAACCACCTCTGGTACCTCTGCCTGCTTATCCTTTTCTGGCAGGTGCACGGTCACATTCACCGCGGTGACATGCCCGGATGGCGACACAATCCGGTGCACCAAATTCGGCTCGTTCAGAGCGACTGATTTGATGCGCTCGATTTCTTCACGCCTCAGCGTGGCCGCATCCTCGACTAAATTCTCCACCACCAGATCGTCTAATTCGGCGTAAGTGTGCTGAAAATTGGTGATTGAATCGACCCGAATCGAATACGGCGTCTGCCAAGCCGCTTCAGTCAATTCTTCAACGATACTCAAGACCTCCGGCTGAAACACATCGCCAGAACCAGGAGAAATTACAAACAAGACATTATCGTTTTTGTTATAGGTATTCTGCAGCGTTTCAAAGGCCTGCAGCAAAGGATTCTCTGCACCGAAAAAGATGCGGTAGTCATTGGTAAAACTCAGAAAGCGCGCACCACTGGCGGCTGCAAAGACCCACACCAGCGTCAATAGTAGTACCAGCCAACGCCAGCGAATCAACCACCCTGCATATCGTTCTACCATGAACTGCAACACACCTCCGTATCCACACACTAACTATCGGATTTAATGGTGGTTTCTAAACCCCAGCATGCCCAGCGGGTCATGCGCTGTCAATCATCCGACTAGGATGCGTACTCAGACTCAATATGAGAAAATGCGTCTCTTTTTCATAAAGAATAGTACGAACCACACAATAATGACTGTCGAAGCCCCTGCCAAACCCGCCGGATCAGCACATCATCGCGATCCATTCAGCCCCTACGTGCCGGACAAAGCCGGCCGCAAGACCGTCTGGGCACGGCTCTACGGCAGCAGCTTCGGCATGGTGCTAAGCCAGGGGGCACGCCAGCACGACGGTCCCATGGTAGTCATCACCGCCGACAACCTGATGGCAACCCGGCTTGAATACGAACTGCGCTTTTATCTGGCCAATGACGATGCCATACCGGTAATCGCCTTTCCGGACTGGGAAACCCTGCCCTACGACATATTCTCACCCCACCAGGACATCACCTCGCAGCGCCTAGAAGCGCTCTACCGCCTGCCGACGCTGAACAAGGGCATCCTGATCATCCCTGCGTCCACCGCCATGCATCGCCTCGCGCCGCGTGACTACATCGAAGCCCACAGCCTAATGCTGGATGTAGGCGAGACACTCAACATCGAAGCACTGCGCATGCGCCTGGAACGCAACGGCTATCGCTGTGTATCGCAAGTCATGGAACATGGCGAATTCGCCGTACGAGGTTCGCTGATCGATCTGTTTCCCATGGGCAGCAAAGTGCCATTTCGTATTGACCTGTTCGATGACGAGATCGAATCCATTCGCACCTTCGATCCAGAAAGCCAGTTATCCGAGGAAAACGTTGAACAAATCCGTCTGCTGCCGGCGCGCGAGTTCCCGCTGACAAAAGAAGCGATTACCCGCTTCCGCCAGGCCTACCGCGCCGAATTCGAAGGCGACCCAGCCCGCTCAACCATTTACAAAGATGTAACAGAAGGCATTGCCTCACCCGGCATCGAATACTACATGCCGCTGTTTTTCGAACAGACCACCACCCTGTTCGACTACCTGCCCGACAATGCCGTGGTGGTGTTGGAAGAGGGTATCGATCAAGCATCACACGGCTTCTGGGATGAAATCGCGGAACGTCATGAACAACGCAGCTATGACCAGGAGCGCCCCATCCTCGCTCCCGAGCGTGTCTTCATCAAACCGGCCGAGCTGTTTAGTCACTTCGAACACAAACCACGCATCGACTGTCACCACTTCGATGTGGAAGATGGTCAGGGCGTACACAACTTCGCCACCAAAACCGCGCCGGTGGTGACGGTCAACTCACGCGCACCGGAGCCGCTTGCGGCACTCACCAAATTCCTGAAAGAATACAAAGGTCGCGTTCTATTCGCCGCCGAAACCAGCGGCCGCCGCGAAGTCCTGCTGGAACTACTCAAACGCGACAACATCCACCCACGCCACTACCCAGACTGGCTCAGCTTTCTCGATGACGATGACGCCCGCATAGGCATCAGCGTAGCCGCACTGGAAAAAGGTCTATTGCTGGAAGACATCGCCGTCATTAGCGAACCCCAGCTGTTCGGCGAACAGGCCATGCAACGGCGCCGACGCAAAATCACCAAGCGTGATGACGATGCCGTGGTGCGCAGCCTCACCGAACTCATGCCCGGCAGCCCCGTGGTACACGAAGACCATGGCGTCGGCCGTTACCTAGGCCTGCAAAGTCTGGAAATGAATGGCATGACCACCGAGTTTCTCACCCTGGAGTATCACGGTGGCGACAAGCTCTATGTACCGGTCTCGTCCCTGCATCTGATCAGTCGCTTCACCGGCACTTCGCCCGACAGCGCACCGCTGCACAAACTGGGCTCCGATGTCTGGGTCAAGGCCAAACGCAAGGCGGCAGAAAAGGCTCATGACGTCGCAGCCGAGCTATTGGACATCTACGCCCGCCGCGCCGCACGCAAAGGCCACGCCTATGCCGAGCCGGACGATCAATACCGCGCTTTCGCCGCGGCGTTTCCCTTTGAGGAAACACC
>CALZIQ010000045.1 GCA_945787735.1 uncultured Chromatiaceae bacterium
TTGATGCAACCCCGATTTCAGGACCAGCACGCGTCATCAGTGCAAGATCAGCTTCGCGTACAATAGAACTTTCCGGCACATTACAGATAGCCATGGAATGACCAAAGCCAAGTTTTTTTGCCTCCTGCAATGCCGCCAATGTATCAGCAGTTTCACCAGATTGAGAAACCGCGATAACCAGTGAATTGCGCCTAACTACCGGGTGGCGGTAACGAAATTCACTTGCGACCTCGACAGAGCACGGCACACCTGCGATGGACTCTAACCAGTACTTCGCCACTAACCCGGCATGGTAACTTGTGCCGCAGGCAATGATATGCACACCCTTCACTCCATCCAGAATCGCTTTTGCATTGGGACCGAATGTGTCTTCCAGCACCGTATCACCATTGAGCCTGCCTTCGATGGTCTCTGCGATGGCACGTGGCTGTTCAAATATTTCTTTCAGCATGTAGTGCCGATAAGGTCCACGCTCTGCGGCATCGGCACTTAGCTCTGACACTTTCAGGGGCCTGTCGACTACTTCTCCTTGTTCGTTATAAATCGTCAGGCTATCGCGTTTAATATCAGCGATATCGCCATCTTCAAGAAAAATGAATCTCTGCGTCACAGGCAACAATGCAGCCACATCAGATGCGATAAAGTGTTCGCCAATGCCTATACCGATAACAAGTGGACTGCCGCGCCGAGCGGCGATAATCCGACCTTTCTCCTGGTTACAAATGACGCCCAGTGCATAGGCACCATCCAGCTCATCGGCCGTCATTCTAACGGCATTGAGCAAGTCTTTTCCTTCTTGTTGATAGTCATAAATCTGATGAACGATAACCTCCGTATCAGTTTCTGACGTAAAGGCGTGCCCTCTTTCTGTTTGCTTTTGGCGTAGCAGCTCATGATTTTCAATAATGCCATTGTGAACAATGGCAACTGTTTTTCTACAAATATGGGGATGCGCATTTGATTGGCTGGGTTTGCCATGGGTCGCCCAGCGGGTATGCGCAATGCCGGTATTGCCTGACAAAGGGGTTTTTTTTATGGCATCAGTAAGCTCGACCACTTTACCGACAGTACGCACGCGATCAACACAACCCTCATTATCAATTATCGCAACACCGGCGGAATCGTAACCGCGGTATTCCAGACGTCGTAAACCTTCCAGCAGAATTGGGATTACATCCCGCTCAGCAACCGCTCCGATGATTCCGCACATATCTAGGTCCTTCTAATCAGTTTTTTTCTTTTGTGGTCGCTTCCAACCACTTTTCGAAATTTGTTTGACTCGACTTAATGCCAGCGCACCAGCATCAACTTCCTTTGTAATTGTAGATCCGGCAGCTATTGTTGCACCTTCTCCAATCTTAACTGGCGCAATGAATTGTGTGTCAGAACCGACAAAAACATTATCGCCAATTTCTGTCAAATGCTTATTCGCACCATCATAGTTACAAGTGATGGTGCCCGCACCAATATTTACATTACTACCAACGATTGAGTCGCCGACATAACTTAGATGATTTACTTTTGAGCCTTTACCAATTCGCGATTTTTTGACTTCAACAAAATTACCAATATGCGTTTCTTCGGACAACTGTGCCTCGGGTCTCAACCTGGCGAATGGGCCAACCCTGCTATTCTTACCTATCACTGCATTTTCTATCACACTATTGGCTAAGATCTTTACACCATCATCAATCTTGCTGTTGATGATCAGACAATTCGGACCAATCTCTACATCATTGCCGACCTGATTCTCGCCTTGAATAATGACGTTAACATCAATAATCACATCCTTACCACAAATCACACTACCTCGAAGATCAAAACGAGCCGGGTCTCGCAGGGTAACGCCAGCATCCATCAGTCTATTTGCCTGCTGTAATTGATAGGCGCGTTCAAGCTCAGCCAGTTGGCGTTTGTTATTCACACCGAGCACCTCATGGCTATCTGCGGGTGAGGTTGTGCTGATGCTAATACCTTCCGACACAGCCATGGCAATAATATCGGTCAGATAATATTCGCCTTGTGAATTTTTGTTATCCAATTGTTCCAACCATTTGGCAAGGTTCTCACGCGAGGCTGCCAGTATCCCGGTATTCACCTCATTGATCATGCGCTCAGTATCGCTGGCATCTTTATGCTCGACAATGCGAACAACCTTACCACTCTCATCACGCACAATCCTGCCATAACCACTGGCATCTTCGAGTGCTATGGTTAGCAATCCGAATCCGCTTTTTTGCGCCAATAGAATCAGATTCTTTAGTGTATCAATGGATGTCAGCGGCACGTCGCCATACAAACCCAGAACCTGACGATCCATTGGTATATGGGGAATTGCCTGTGCCACAGCATGTCCCGTACCTAGCTGCTCGTCTTGCTTAACCCAGTCAACCTTGCAGTGGGCGAGAGTAGTGGGCACGGCGTCTCCACCGTGGCCATAAATCACATGAATATCATCCGCGCCTAACTGCCTGGCGCTATCGATAACATGCTCAACTAGCGGTTTATCAGCAAGCTTATGTAGTACTTTTGGCAAAGCCGAGCGCATCCTTGTACCTTGCCCAGCCGCGAGTATCACAACACTTAAACTCATTCGCATCCCCATCAAGTATTTACCAAAACGAGAAAGGGGAAAGGCTAATCAGCCTCTCCCCTTTAGATTAAAACGCTTTGACATTTAATCTAGCTTAACGTCCTGCCTTTTTACGCAGCTTACTAATTGCTTGCAATTGAGCCAGCGCTTCTGCCAGTTCGCGTTCAGCTTGAGCAATATCAATCTCGCCCTGCTGATCACGCAATGCTTGCTCGGCACGTTCTTTGGCTTGCTTGGCCGCCGCTTCATCCAAGTCCTTGGCACGAACTGCCGTATCGGCGAGAACGGTGATACAGTGAGGTTGAATTTCCAGCATCCCACCAGAGATATAATAGAACTCCTCTTCACCATCTGCACGTTCAACACGCACTTCACCTGGCTTAAGCTTAGTCAGCAATGGGGCATGCCGGGGAAGAATCCCCAAATCACCCATCTCACCAGACGCATGCACCATCTTTGCCGTCCCCGAAAAAATTTCGGCTTCGGCGCTGACGATGTCAACATGTACTGTCATAGACATAATACCCTCCTAAGCGGGATTACTTCTCTTCCATCTTCTTGGCTTTTTCAAGCACTTCGTCGATGCCGCCAACCATATAGAACGCTTGTTCGGGAATATGATCGTACTCGCCATCAACAATACCTTTGAAAGCAGTAATGGTATCTTTCAATGAAACGTATTTACCAGGCGAGCCAGTGAATACCTCAGCCACGAAGAAAGGTTGAGACAGGAAGCGCTGAATTTTACGAGCACGTTGTACCAACTGCTTGTCTTCTTCAGACAACTCATCCATACCAAGAATGGCAATGATATCTTTCAGTTCTTTATAACGCTGCAATGTACCCTGAACAGCACGAGCCACATTGTAGTGCTCTTCACCGATAACCAACGGATCCAGCTGACGAGAAGATGAATCCAGAGGATCGATGGCAGGATAAATACCCAGCTCTGCGATAGAACGAGACAGGACAACAGTCGCATCCAAGTGAGCAAAAGTAGTAGCAGGTGATGGATCGGTCAAATCATCCGCAGGTACGTATACGGCCTGGATTGAAGTGATAGAACCCGTCTTGGTTGAAGTGATACGCTCTTGTAGCACACCCATCTCTTCAGCCAGAGTAGGCTGGTAACCTACCGCTGAAGGCATACGCCCCAACAGTGCAGATACTTCGGTACCCGCCAAGGTGTAACGATAAATGTTATCAATAAACAACAGTACGTCACGACCTTCGTCACGGAAATACTCAGCCATAGTCAGACCCGTCAGGGCAACACGTAGACGGTTACCCGGTGGCTCATTCATCTGACCGTAGACCAACGATACTTTGTCGATAACGTTGGATTCAGTCATTTCGTGATAGAAGTCGTTACCCTCACGAGTACGCTCACCTACACCAGCGAATACTGAGTAACCGCTATGTTCGATGGCGATGTTACGGATCAGCTCCATCATGTTAACGGTCTTACCTACGCCGGCACCACCGAACAGACCAACCTTACCACCCTTGGCAAACGGGCAAACCAGGTCAATTACCTTGATGCCTGTCTCTAGCAGGTCAGCAGAGGCTGACAATTCTTCATAGCTAGGCGCTTTACGATGGATTTCCCACTTGGCTTCCTCGCCGATCGGACCTTTATCGTCAATCGGATTACCCAGTACGTCCATAATACGACCGAGTGTCTGGGTGCCAACAGGAACGGAAATCGGATGTCCTGAGTTGCTAACAGCAATGCCACGCTTAACACCATCTGTGGTACCCATGGCGATTGTACGAACAATTCCATCACCCAACTGCTGTTGAACTTCCAGGGTCAGACCAACCTCGTCGACCATCAAAGCATCATAGATTTTAGGCATCGAATCAGAAGGGAACTCCACGTCCACAACCGCGCCGATGATTTGAACAACATTTCCTGAACTCATGATTCAGATCCTCTTAACAATATTTAAATCTTTAAATTCCGCTACGCGGCACGCTATGAAACAGCGGCTGCACCACCGACAATCTCGGATATTTCCTGAGTAATCGCTGCCTGACGGGCCTTGTTGTATACCAGCTGCAAATCGCCAATGAGGTCACCAGCATTATCAGACGCCGCCTTCATCGCAACCATACGTGCAGCCTGCTCACAAGCTATATTTTCAACGACACCCTGGTAAACCTGTGATTCAACATAGCGAACCAGCAGATCAGTCAGCACATCTTTGGCCTCAGGCTCATAGAGATAATCCCAATGATGCTTTAGCTCATCGTCAATCTCATCCGCCTGAATTGGCAGCAACTGTTCAACGCTTGGCTTCTGCGTCATGGTATTTACAAACTCGTTGAAAACCACATCGATGCGATCTATTTCGCCATTATCAAAGGCATCCAGCATCACCTTGACGCTACCGATCAGCTCCTCAATCCCAGGGGCATCACCCAAGTGACCGACTGAAGCGCGCACATTACCCAAACGCTTCATAAAACTGATCCCTTTTTGCCCGATCAGACACAGATCAACTTCAACACCCTGGTCACGCCATCTCCTGATCGACTTGACTGCGGCCTTGAACAGGTTAGTGTTCAAACCACCACACAGGCCACGATCACTGGAAATCACAATCAGACCAACACGTTTCACCGATTCCTTTTCTTGTAGATAAGGATGACGATACTCTGGATGCGCCTGAGAAAGGTGACCAATCACAGCGCGAATCTTTTGCGCATATGGACGTGATGCTTGCATGCGCTGCTGCGCCTTACGCATCTTACTCGCTGCCACCATTTCCATGGCCCGCGTGATCTTTTGAGTATTCTGAATACTCTTGATCTTGGTGCGGATCTCTTTACCGACTGCCATTGGTCAGCCTCCCGTTACCACGTGCTGTTTGCTTTGAACTTCTCCAGTGTCTCGCGCATTTGACCCGCGATTTCATCATTGAAATCAGCCGTGTCGTTAATGCGCTTCACCAGATCTGCAGCGTTAGAATTGATGTATGAAATCATTGCTGATTCAAATGAAACAACCTTATCCACTTCAACATCATCCAGGAAGCCTTCGTTCGCTGCGAACAGAGAGAACGCCATTTCAGCAATAGACATTGGTGAGTATTGCTTCTGCTTCATCAGTTCCGTTACGCGTTGACCACGTTCGATCTGCTTACGGGTTGCCTCGTCCAGGTCAGATGCAAACTGAGCAAATGCCGCTAGTTCACGATACTGGGCCAAATCAAGACGCACACCACCACCGAGCTTCTTGATAATCTTAGTCTGGGCGGCACCACCAACACGAGATACCGATAGACCGGCGTTTATCGCAGGACGAATACCTGAGTTAAACAAATCAGTTTCAAGGAAGATTTGGCCATCCGTAATTGAGATAACGTTGGTCGGTACGAAAGCAGATACGTCACCGGCTTGCGTTTCGATGATTGGGAATGCAGTTAACGAACCTGTTTGGCCTTTCACTTCACCATTGGTGAACTTCTCAACGTAGTCAGCATTAACACGTGCAGCACGCTCCAACAAACGAGAGTGGAGGTAGAAAACGTCACCAGGATAGGCTTCACGACCTGGCGGACGACGCAACAACAGAGATACCTGACGATACGCCCAAGCTTGCTTGGTCAAATCATCATAAACGATCATGGCATCTTGACCGCGGTCACGGAAATATTCACCCATGGTGCAACCCGCGTATGGCGCAACAAATTGCAACGCAGCAGAGTCAGATGCAGTCGCAGCAACAACAATGGTGTGTTCCAGTGCGCCGTGCTCTTCCAGCTTACGAACCACAGCAGCGATAGAAGAGGCCTTCTGGCCAATCGCTACATAGATACATTTAACGCCAGTGCCTTTCTGGTTGATGATGGCATCAACAGCTACGGCTGTCTTACCAGTCTGACGGTCACCGATGATCAGCTCACGCTGGCCACGACCGACTGGCACCATGGCATCGATTGACTTCAGACCGGTCTGAACTGGTTGATCAACCGATTGACGTGCGATTACGCCAGGGGCAATCTGTTCGATAGCAGCGCTGGTTGAGGTTTCAACCGGACCCTTACCGTCGATTGGATTACCCAGCGCATCAACAACGCGACCCAGCAGACCTTCGCCGGTAGGCACTTCAAGAATACGACCGGTACATTTAACCTTGTCGCCTTCAGAAATGTGCTGGTAGGGACCCAGCACAACTGCACCGACAGAATCACGCTCCAAGTTCAGCGCCATTCCGTAAGTGTTGCCTGGGAATTCAATCATCTCACCGGCCATGACATCAGCCAGACCGTGGATGCGGGCGATACCGTCAGTCAAGCTGACCACGGTACCTTCAGTTCGCGCTTCGGTGACAACTTCAAAGCTGTCGATGCGCTTTTTTATCAGTTCACTAATTTCAGCTGCATTAAGTTGCATGTGCCTTTCCTCTATAAGACGTTAGCGGGACAACGCGTGACCAAGCTTGTTTAGCTGGCTCGTTATCGACCCGTCTATCACCAGATCTCCTGCCCGAATAATTGCACCACCAATCAGGCGCTCATCAATGGAACATTGAAGAGTAACCTCGCGGCCCAAACGTTTTTTCAAGCCCTTTGCAATAGTGGTCTTCTGCGCATCGCTTAGTTCAGCTGCAGAAACAACCTCAGCCTCAACGGTGCTTTCTTCTTCAGCGCGATAACTTTCAAAAAGGTCAGCAATTTCTGGCAAGACAGTCAGCCGGTCATACTCGGCCAACAGCTTGAAGAAATTTCCAATCTCATTGCTAGCACGATCACCGCATATATCAATCAACAGTGCGACGATCTTTTCATCAGCCACATCGGGGTTACCGATCATGGACGCTAGCGCAGGGTCAGACACAGCAGCAGCTGCGATATGCAGTGCTTCTGAGACCTTTGCCATTTGACCCTTCTCTTTTGCGCTTTCAAACATTGCCAGCGCATAGGGTCGTGCAATTGTGGTTTTCTCTGCCATAGTCAGGATTAAATCTGGGTAGCCAAATCTTTAATTAATTTTTCGTGCGCCTTGACGTCGATCTCTTTACTAAGAATCTTGCCCGCTGCCGCTACCGAAATCTCTGCAACCTTGGAACGAATTTCTTCCTTCGCACGGTTAACTTCTTGCTCAATTTCAGCTGTTGCAGCTGCCAAAATACGATCGCCTTCTTCACGAGCCTTGCTTTTCGATTCTTCTACAATTTCATTAGCACGCTTTTCTGCCTGCGCCAAAATTTCAGATGCTTGTGTTTTTGCACCTTTCAAAGAATCCTTAGCACGCTTCTCCGCCATCTCAAGTTCATGTTTGCCCTTTTCGGCTGCAGCAAGTCCATCAGCAATTCGCTTCTGACGCGCTTCCAACATACCGTTCAAGGGGCCCCACAGAAACTTGTTTACAAACCAGATCAACAGCACGAATGCCACGATCTGAGCAAGTAGGGTCGCTGTAATATTCACTAGTCTATCCCCTGGTTTCTATTAGTTAGTTGAGACGTGTTGTACTTATTAACCAATAGTAGCAATGGCCGCAGACATCGCACCAACGAACGGGTTAGCGAACAAGAACCACATCGCGAAAGCCAGGATGATGAAAGGGAAAGATTCCATCAGACCGGCAAAGATGAACATGTTGGTCATCAGAGCAGGACGCATTTCAGGCTGACGAGCAATGCCTTCCAGAGTCTTCGCACAGATCAGACCCCAACCAATGGCTGAACCCAGACCCGCAGCGGCCAAAATTACACCAACACCAACAGCTGTGTAAGCATAGATCATCGCGACCATATCAGCAGTCATTTGTTACTCTCCTTATAAAGATAAAAATAAAAACAAAATACTAAATTAAAACCATTTCCCAACTGAGCACCGCTCAGGATCAATGTTCCTCATCGGTATGCGCCATACCTAAGTAGACGATCGTCAACACCATAAAGATGAACGCTTGCAGCGTGATTACTAGTAAGTGGAAGATCAACCAACCCAGATCCAACAGCACCTGCAATGGCAACCAGAAGGCCGCAGCCATACCAACCGCCATTGTGCCACCGATCAAGGCGATCAACAGGAACACCAGCTCACCGGCAAACAGGTTACCGAACAGACGCAGCGCCAGGCTCAACGGCTTGGCCAATTCTTCAATCAGCGTCATTACGATATTTACCGGTACAAAAAACTTACCGAAAGGGTGAAACAGGAACATCTTGAGATAGCCGCCCACGCCTTTAACTTTAATGCTGTAGTAAACAATCAAGGCAAAAACAGTTAACGACATTGCCAGCGTGGTACTAAGGTCAGTGGTAGGCACCACTTTTAGGTATCCAATGCCAAGCGCACTAGCAATCACGGGCAACAGGTCGACCGGAATTAAATCCATAAAGTTCATCAGCCACACCCAAACAAAAATGGTCAACGCTAAAGGCGCAATAATTGGATTGTGACCTGGAAAAGTATCTTTTACTTGCTGGCTAACAAACTCAACCACGGTTTCAACAAAATTTTGAAACCCTGACGGTGTTTCAGTTTGCAGATTACGGCCCAGACGCCAGCTAACAAAAACAATCAATGCTGCGAGCAGGGTACTAAAGAAGATGGTATCAAGATGAAACGCCCAAAACCCAGCCGCTTTATGGGTGACAGGGTCGCAATCACCGACACAGAGATTGGTCAAATGATGTTGGATATAGGCGACTGTACCGCCACCTGAATTTTCTGCAGACAAGAGTCTATCTCCCGTAAAAAATTTTTAAATTCTTATTTGCGACTGGCGGGGTGGGCACTCTTTTTCATCACCACCGCATAGGCCAGTTGCGCACAACCAAATCCGATCACTGTCGCTAGAGCTGCCAACTTAAACAGGCCTAGCCCCAAGCCCAGCATTGCCAGCACCAAAACAAAGCGCTGCACTGCGCCGACATAGAGTGCTGTCATCCCCCTTTGGGGATCATCGCGCGCAATTTCGTTCGCTTTTAGAACGCCGCGCCGCAACATCCAGGAAACAGCAAGACTGGTTAATCCACCGTAGCCGGCAGACAAGGCCGCCCAACCACCTTCAACCACCCCGAACACCGCCGCTGCTAGTGCAGCTATTATGAGTTGCAGCACAACGACCCGTTTGGCGTTGGCCTGCACCTGATTAATGGCGATATCCAATCAACTAAACCTAATCATCAGCTTGTAGGCTTTAAGAAGACCACCTACGAAACCCAAGATGCCAAATAAAATCATGAACAGCGGTTTAGTGTCTAATAAATAGTCAAACCCGTAGCCGAGAATAAATCCGGCTGCAATCATCGAGGTTAGCTGGGTGCCTACACCTATAAGGAGTAGGCCGGCGCTTTTATTCTTCTGCATTGCCGACCTCCAGCTACCGCAACGGCGCGTGAGTATAGCCCGCGTACTTGTCTGGCCGCAACCCTCGACGGCTATAAAACGCCGCGAATTATAAGAAATTAGGCTATTGGGGTCAAATTAGTTCACCTGACTTTAATAGTCGGATTTACCCATGTGGGTCAGGATTCCATCCAGCTCATCCAGGCTGTTGTAGTGAATAACCACCTTGCCCTTACCTTTGTTGCCGTGCTGAATATTGACCTTGGCGGCCAGCTTGTCTGAAAGCTCTTCTTCCAATTTACGCACATTGGGATCGACAACAGCCGCTGCGGTTTTTGCTTTTGGAGGTTCTTGTTGTCGCTTAACCAAGCGCTCGGTCTCACGCACAGACAATCCTTGCGCCACCACATGACGCGCCGCTTCTTTTTGTGTCTCGCCTTGCAGGGCGAGCAAGGCACGCGCATGCCCCATTTCCAGATCACCATGCTCAACCAGCTTACGCACTTCTTCTTCAAGATCCAGCAGACGTAACAGATTGGACACTGCCGCACGCGAACGGCCGACCGCCTCGGCGGTCTGCTGATGGGTCAGCTCAAACTCTTTGATCAAGCGCTGCAAGGCACCTGCTTCTTCCATCGGATTGAGATTTTCGCGCTGGATGTTTTCGATCAGCGCCATGGCCATGGCGGCTTGGTCGGGCACATCACGTACCACACAAGGCACTTCCTGCAGACCGGCCATTTGCGAGGCGCGCCAGCGTCGCTCGCCAGCAATGATCTCATAACGCTTGCCGTCGATCGGGCGCACTACAATAGGTTGCACAACCCCCTGGGCCTTGATGGAATCAGCCAACTCCTGCAAGGTCTCCGGGTGCATATCGATACGCGGCTGATATTTTCCGCGCTGCATCAGCTCCACCGGCAAGTTCTTCAGGGCATCCTTGTCGGAATCAGCAAGCGCCCCCCCTTCAGCCGCGGGCACCGCTGCTGGTTTTGATCCCGCCAGCAACTCGTTTAAACCTCGCCCCAAACCTCGCTTCTTAGCCGCCATTTCTTTTGGATTCTCTAATTAAATTACTTGTTAAACCGCTGCCTGCGCCAATTCACCGCTTTCTTCCTTGCGGATCATCTCTCCCGCCAAGGCTAGATAGGCCAAGCTGCCGGCGCACGCCTTATCGTAAATCATCACCGGCATACCATGACTGGGCGCCTCGGCCAGACGTATATTGCGCGGAATTACCGTGCGATAGACTTTGTCGCCAAAGTGGTAGGTGAGCTGTTCAGAAACATCATTGGCCAGGTTGTTGCGTGCATCAAACATGGTGCGCAACAAACCTTCGATCTGCAGGGCCGGGTTGCTTGCTCCACGGATTTGCTCGATAGTTTCAAGCAGAGCCGTTAGCCCTTCAAGGGCATAGTATTCACATTGCATCGGGATCAACACCGATTGCGCTGCTACCAGGGCATTCACCGTCAACATGTTCAGAGACGGCGGACAATCAATCAGAATGTAATCGTAGTCCAGGCGGATTTCGGCCAGGGCACGGCGCAACTGCTCCTCTCGGCTTGGCATGTCCATCAACCGCACTTCGGCTGCGGTAACATCGGCATTGGCAGGAATTACGTCATAGCCTGCCTGCTCGGATTTTATGATGACTTCACGTACGGGCTTCTCCGCCAGCAATACTTCACAGCTGCTGCTTTCCACCGCACTTTTGTCAACACCGCTACCCATGGTGGCATTACCCTGTGGATCCAGGTCGATCAACAACACCCGACGCTTGGTCGCTGCCAGCGAGGCCGCCAGATTGATCGTGGTAGTGGTCTTGCCAACACCACCCTTCTGATTGGTTACTGCAATAATCTTTGCCATGGGCCTGTGTTACCTTTATTAATAATCTTCGGCTACCACCGCCAAGTGTCTTTCACCTGGTTGAAACGGTATCTCGAGCATATGGACCGTTTCAACATGATAGCCAGGGGGTAATTGCTCCAGCTCCTGCTCGGGATAAACACCCTTCATTGCCAGAAATTTGCCGCCACCCGACACCAGATGTCCCGTTACCGCAAGCATGTCGGCGATAGTGGCAAACGCCCGCGAAACCACGCTATCAAAGCCCTGATCAGGCTGAAACGCCTCGGCCCTTTGGTCGGTTATCGTGACATTTTTCAAGCCCAGCTCAATCACCACCTGAGTCATAAAACGGGCCTTTTTGCTGTTACTGTCGAGCAAGATAAACTGCTTGTCCGGACTCATAATCGCCAGTGGAATACCGGGCAAACCTGCGCCACTGCCCACATCGATCACACGAGAGCCGTTAATGTACGGCAACACAGCCAGACTGTCGAGCAGATGGCGCGCCAGCCAGTCATCCCCATCGCGACGCGAGATAAGGGCGTAAACTTTATTCCATTTATGGAGCATCGCCAGGTAGTGGAGCAAGGCGTCTTGTTGCCTATCATCCAGCACAATACCCAGTTTGTTTGCCCCCTCGATCAGGCGCTGGCGATCATCCGCAGCCACAATCAAGCCGACTTTGACAGTTTGCTGCCAATCTTTTTCAGATACACAAGCAATAGCGATACCGCCGCAGGCGTCACTCCTGGAATACGGCCGGCCTGAGCAAGCGTGGCAGGGCGCTGATCTATCAGCTTTTGCCGCACCTCATTAGAAAGCCCACTGACCATAGCGTAATCAATCTCCGCCGGCAGGGCGGTCTCTTCGTAACGCCGATGGCGCAAGATCTCTTCCTGCTGACGCTCGATGTAACCGGCATACTTGGCCTGAATCTCGACCTGTTCGGCCACTTTTGCATCGGCCACACCGGGACCTATACCGTTCAAGGTCATCAGGGATTCATAGCGCGCATCGGGACGACGCAGGGCATCCAGCGCACGCACCTCTTTGCTCAGCTTTGAACCCAACACCTGCTCTGCAGTTGCCTCGTCCAGCTTGCCCGGACGCAACCAGGTATTGCGCAATCGCTGCTGTTCCTGCTCAATTGCTTCACGTTTGGCACAAAACGCCTCCCAACGCTCATCGTCCACCAAACCCATCTCGCGCCCTTTTTCGGTCAGGCGCAGGTCGGCATTGTCCTCGCGCAGCAACAGACGGTACTCTGCTCGCGATGTGAACATGCGGTAAGGCTCCTGGGTACCACAGGTAATCAGGTCGTCGATCAGTACGCCGATATAGGCCTCATCACGGCGCGGGCACCAGGCTGCCTTTTCTTGCACCTGCAGAGCTGCATTCATGCCAGCGATCAGCCCTTGAGCTGCCGCCTCCTCATAACCAGTGGTGCCGTTGATCTGGCCTGCGAAAAACAGGCCTGGCATGTGTTTGGTCTCAAGACTGGCGTTCAGCTCGCGCGGATCAAAATAGTCGTATTCGATGGCATAACCAGGGCGGGTGATATGGGCGTTTTCGAAGCCCTTGATCGAACGCACCAGTTGCATCTGCACATCGAAGGGCAGGGAGGTAGAGATGCCGTTAGGGTAGACCTCGTGGGTGGTCAGCCCCTCAGGCTCGATAAAGAGCTGATGGGCCGATTTGTCGGCAAAACGCACGATCTTGTCTTCAATTGAGGGGCAATATCGTGGACCGACGCCTTCGATCACACCGGTATACATGGGTGAACGGTCCATGCCACCGCGAATGATCTCGTGGGTGTGCTCGTTAGTATAGGTGATAAAACAGCTTATTTGACGCGGGTGATCTTCTCGCTTGCCGAGAAAAGAGAAGCTGGGCACCGGGTCATCGCCAGGTTGTTCTTCCAGCTGGTCAAAATCTATCGAACGGCCGTCGATACGTGGCGGCGTGCCGGTCTTGAGTCGATCGACCGAAAAAGGCAATTCTCGCAGGCGTTGAGCCAGACCATTGGCAGGCGGATCACCGGCACGGCCACCCTGATAATTCTCCAGACCGATATGAATGCGCCCACCGAGAAAGGTGCCTACCGTGAGTACGACAGTCCTGGCGCGAAACTTCAGCCCCATCTGGGTTACTACACCAACGGCGCGATCATTTTCGACAATTAGATCCTCAACTGCTTGTTGAAATAACTGCAGATTGGGCTGGTTTTCCAGCATTTCGCGCACCGCTGCTTTGTATAAAACGCGGTCAGCCTGGGCGCGGGTTGCGCGCACCGCTGGGCCCTTGCGGGCATTCAATATACGAAATTGGATACCGCCTCTGTCGGCAGCGTGAGCCATGTAACCACCCAGGGCATCCACCTCTTTGACCAGATGGCCTTTGCCGATTCCGCCGATGGCCGGGTTGCAGCTCATCTGGCCTAGGGTTTCGATGTTGTGGGTCAGCAGCAGCGTCTTGACACCCATGCGCGCGGCCGCCAGAGCCGCCTCGGTCCCGGCATGACCGCCGCCAACAACAATGACATCGAATTGATCCTGATAAAACATGGGCAATAAGCGCTCAGACCTGCGAAAAGGAACCGGCTATTTTACTCCAGATCCGCCACCGGGCCAATGAATGGGCAGGGTGGCCAACCGTAACCCCAGCGCCAGGGCAGGGGGGTGCAAGGCCCGCCGCCTAACCGCACCGCGCCATACATCAATTCAGATGCAAGTTCAAAACCTTCTTCCACGGCCGATTCATGCAGTTGATATTCGCCCGCCAAGCGGGGCTTGAACTGGACCCCCGTCTCTCGAACACACTGCTTTAACTCCAAATCTGCCGCCTTGCGCTTGGCATAACCGTCGCCTGTCTCGCCAAGCCAATAGACCCTGTCGTGTTCAATGCAGCAGCTTTCCCAGGGCGGCTTTTCGCCGTATTGTTCCTTAAAACTCGGCAGAATACGGGCGAAGGCACGCCAACCCTCAGACAAGCCACCACTACAGCCATCTGTAGTGAATGGCAGCAACTCATCTGGGTTGCGCTGCACCTTGGCCAGTTGCCGCATAAGATAGGCCTCGAACTGCCGCTCGATCTCCTCAACTGTGCTGGCGGAGACCAGCGGAGAAACAAGACATACCAGTGCGCACAACTTCCACAGCTGCAAACCGAATATTTGTTTCACTTTTCTCACCGTCTATTTACCACTCGTAAAAATTTCTGTCCCTCCGGCTGAGTACTCATTATATTAGCTAGGAATACCCTGCAATTTTTTGCTATCTTTTAGCAACACTCCAGCCTCTTCTTTCACTACGATGTATATCCTGCGCAGCAATTACAGCAACAACTCCATGGCATTAATCCAATTTGCCCGTGAAAACCGGCTTGAGGATGTCACTGTCATTTATGTCGATACCGGCTGGGCGGGAGAGGGCTGGCTGGACCATGTCAGCCGCTGCGAGGCATTTGTGGAATCATTGGGCTTTAAGACTGAGCACTTAAAACCCGTCACCCCGTTTGAAGATGTGATGGAAATGAAGGGCGGTTTTCCTTCACGCCAGCATCAATGGTGCGCACTGCATCTGAAGGGCATCCCGTTTCTCAAATGGGTAGAAGAGATTGACCCGACCGGGTCTGCCACGGTATTGCTGCCTAAATCTGAGGTTGACACCAATTTTAAAGATATCCCTGAATTCATAGATAGCTGTGAATATAATGGTGAACGCCACGTCTGGCAGCCTCTGTTCAACATCGAACGGGCGCAACGCGATGCACTGCTGACCCGCGCTGGTATCACTCCCTTAAGCCACCCCAGCCAAGAATGCGCCCCCTGCATCAACAGCACCGTGCCAGCACTGCGCAACCTCAGTCAAAGCGATATCGACAAAACCGCCGAGCTGGAAGAAGAACTCGATACCCTGCTTTTTTCACCCAAGGATTGCGGTAACGCCCAGGGCATTCGCCAAGTGGTTGAATGGGCTGCAGCTGCTCCAGATGAAAGGCTGAACTACGAGTTTGGCTGCAGCGCCTTTTTTGGCTGCGGATCCTAAACCTACACTCTCACGCCAGCTGACCGTAAATTGAACAAGCTGTTGTTTTCATCTCTAATACATATGCCTTAATACCCGATCAAACCATTCAGGCAGTCGACGACAGGCATCATATACCCTAAACTAAAAATGGGATTGCGCAACGGGGGTTCGCATGAATTGGGATAACAAATTCCTAAGCCAAGAAGTAAATGCATTTCTTCAGATCGAGCCTGAGCAGCTCGAACTGATCAGTCGTTACACAGGCGTTTTAACCAAAACCGCGACTGGCGCGGCTCGGGCATCTGCATGCCAGTAACGGTGAATGTTTCCGCCCGCTCATTTCAGGATCACCACTTTGTCCAGTCAGTGAAAAATGCGCTTGAAATCGCTGACGTCTCTCCCGAATACCTCGAGCTTGAAATCACCGAAAACATGTTAATGTCCAATATCGATTTTGCCGCCAAGATCATCAAATCCCTCAGCGATCTGGGCGTCAGGATCGCGATAGACAACTTCGGCACGGGTTACTCTTCCCCCTCTTATCTTAAACGTTTACCCATCGATCAGCTCAACATCGACAAATCGTTTGTCAAAAATATGGACCGCGACAACAACGCCGCTGCCATCGTCATGTCGGTAATCGATTGGCCACAATCTAGGCTTCATTGTGGTGGCAGAGGGCGTAGAACGCGCTGCGCCGATGCAAATGCTGCGAGATCTCGGCTGCGATACCGCCCAGGGCTACCACATTAGCAGACCCATGCCCACTGGCGAAGCGACTAGCTTGCTGGTCCACGCCAGTTAATCAAGCTCAGGTTGCCTTGCTTAGGGCGCTCTGAATGGCGGCGAAGTTAGTCGCTACCTCGGCAACTTCAACCCGCGTGTTCATCAAACGACTGATATGGGAACTGGAAAAGATACCACAGACATTTTCAGGCTTGGCATCTGCACCCGTTTCCACCACCAACGCATGTTGTCGGCCACTACTGCGCAGCGTTTCAACAATATCGCCAACTCGCCCGCGTTCCACGTCCGTTAAGGTCAACACCTCCAGTTCCGTCACCGGCGTCATGATGTCGCGCACCTGAATATCCTCATAAAGCGAGTTCACCTCGTTCATATATTTGACCGGTTTTTCGCCCAGAATATCGGCCGCAGTGATAATCCCGCTCATCTGCTGCTGAGCCTGAGTGACAAACAGCATGCGCACGGCAAAACTGATCATCTTTTCATTTGCCTCTGAAATCGTGGCAAACGGATCGATCATTAGCGGCCGTGTATGAGAGAGGTCCGTCATTGCACTGATGGCCGGGCTTTCCAAGTCCACGGCGGAACCATGGCTATCTGGCGGATTCAAAAGATACACCGGATGTAACAGCCGGTGATGCGGCAAAGAATGAAAATTTTGCGCCATCGATACCTCCTTTTCGAAGGAATGGTGAATGGTGAGAGGATAATACACTTTAGTTCATGGGCGAGGCTTTTCAAGCTACTGAAAACCTTGTTGGTTATACTGAAATAATGCCGCCCTTTTGTTAAGTTATTGCCAATAGAGGATGATATGCTCACATTATTACAACACCGAACGCGCTCAACAGCGCAATCGTTAAAGACGCTTTTAAGGAGAACTGCGCCATGATCAACCAATTAAAACCCGGCCTTATTCTATCCACACTCATCCTGATGTTTCTTGCCGGCTGCTCTGGCAAGACCATGGTTGAGAGTGACATGCACATCAAAGGGGCGCCAGACTGGGTCAATGAGGGCACCCAGATGCTGAATGACAAGAGTGGCCGGTTGTTTCACGGCGTCGGCTCTGCCCATCCCATGGGCGATGAATCCCTGCAACGCACCACCGCCGACGAACGTGCCCGCGCCGAACTGGCCCGTGTGCTGAGCTCCTATCTCACCGTCGCTTCAAACGATTACACGGCAGCGGCCAGCAGTGGCGGCGAATCAGTGAGCGAACAAAGCGTTTCACGCGAGATTCAAAATCTGAGCCAGATCAATCTCACCGGCGCCAAGATCATTGGCCGTTGGCGCGACAAAAAGCACGGCGCCATCTATTCCATCGCCGAGCTGGATATGAAGCGCATGAAAGACACGCTGGAAAAGGCCGAACAAATGAGTCCGTCGCTGCGCAATTTTCTCAGCAATGAAAGCGATAGCATCTTTGACCGTTTAGCAGGAGACAAATAATGAATTCGAAATTGACTGGTGCCATGACGCTGGCAAGTGCACTGATCATTGGCGGCGTGTTGTCAGGCTGTTCCACCAGCGTCGAGCGCATAGGTACGCAAGAGGTGGTCGACCTCAGCGGCGCCTGGAACGACACCGACTCACGTCTGGTGTCTGAAGAAATGATTGCCGATGTGCTGTCGCGCCCGTGGATCAGCAGCTTCGTCAATATTCAAGGACATCCACCTGCGGTCATTGTGGGTGAAATCCGCAATCTCAGCCATGAACACATCAACGTCAACACCTTTGTCGGCGACATGGAACGTGAACTAATCAACTCCGGCAAGGTTGAATTTGTCGCCTCAAGCGGTGAACGCGGCGAAATCCGCGAAGAGCGCAAGGATCAGGAACTGCACTCGCGCCAAGATACCGCCAACCCCATGGGGCAGGAGGTCGGCGCCGATTTCATGCTCAAGGGCACAATCAACAGCATCCTCGATACTGAGGGCAAAAAGCAGGTGCGCTATTACCAAATCGACCTGACCCTGATCAGCATGGCCGACAACCGCAAGGTCTGGGTCGGACAGAAGAAGATCAAAAAGATGGTCAAACAGGCAGGCCTGCGCTGGTAACTAAAGCAATAGCGGATGGGCATCTCGAAAAATTCAATCAAGGCGATGATGGCAAGGCGAAAACAAGGGAGAAAGCGGAGGTTCCACATAGCAAATAAGCATTTTGAGCTTGTTTTCAACGCCGCCAGCTCGACTTTAGTGGATATTTAGAGGTGCCCAGGTGTTTAAATTATTCCACGGGTGTCTTTGCCCGGCCGTTGCTGCTGGCAGCAATGCTTGTCAGCACTGGCTGTGTTTCCACTGCATATATCCAAGACCCACTTGAGCTACACATCAGCAGACAGCAACCTGGCCTGGCACTGACCACCCTCGAACAACTTAAACACAAACCACGCGATCAGGCGCTTTATCATCTTAATAAAGCAGTACTATTACGCATGGACAGCAGATTCAGCGACAGCAATATTGAGCTGGAAACAGCCAAAATCATCAGTCAAAAACTGGATGCCGTCAGCCTGCGCGAACAGGCTGCCGCCGTCTCGGTCAACGATGCCATGCGCAGCTATCTGCCGCCGCCATTCGAACAGGTCATGCTCCACTGTTTTAAGATACTGAATTACCTCGAGCTAAATGACCTGGATGGCGCCCGGGTGGAAGCCCTGCAACTGGATGTATTGCTGCAACAAAAATACAAAGAAAAGGAACCTGCCTTTGCCCGCTATCTCAGCGGCCTGGTGTTTGAAGCCAATGCTGAACTGAGCGATGCTTTGATCGCCTATCGCAAAGCCTATGAAGCCTACAAGGCTGCAAAGCTAAACATCCCACGGCAATTGCAAGCCGATCTGTTGCGCCTCACCGAACATCAGGGGCTTAACAACGAACACCAAAAACTGAATGATGAATTCCAACTGCAACGCTGGCCGAGTCAGTCGAAACTCAACAAAGAAGGAGAGTTCATCGCCATAATTTTCAGTGGCCTGGTGCCACACAAACATGAAACCTCCATCATGGCGCAGGACCCACGCGGCGGCCAGCTACACCGCATCTCGATTCCATTTTATGAACAACGTAAATCCGACGTTGAAATGATGGAACTGTTCAGCTTGAATAATACGCAGACAGGCGAAACATTCGCCCTTTTTGATCAACAGGCCTATACCAGCTTAGAAGAACAAATGCCCGGCATCATCGGCCGTGCCGTGGCGCGGGTTGCCGTGAAAAACAAACTGAGTGATAACGTGTCAAATCAAAATGAACTACTAGGCATGATCACCAATATCGCCGGCTTCATCAGCGAACAGGCTGACACCCGTGCGTGGTACACCCTGCCACAACATATCATGATCAGCCGGCTTGCACTGACACCCGGCACGCATGACATAGATATCAAACTAAAAAGCAGTACAGGCACAAACATAAACAACCGAGAGATAAACCAGGTTTCAGTGCAGCAAAAGCAAAAACAATTTTACAGCTGGCATTGGCCTGCCTCCACCGTCACCAGCAGGAAGCGTAACCATGCAAATACATCGACTAATACTACTATCATTTATCGTTCTCATTAGCGCCTGTGCAGCCACAGGCGAACATGACATCGACTTGCCCGAATGGGTCGACGGCAAGAGCAAACAGCGCCCAGCAGCACTTTATTTAACCGGCATCGGCATTGCCGACAACCTCGATGATGCAAAAGACCGCGCCCGCGCCGATCTCGCCAAACAATTTGAAGTTGCCGTGCAGGAACGCAGTCAACAACAACAAGAATACAGCAAGCTACAACAGGGGGAAGAGAGTGTTGAATCACTACAACAAAGCGTGTCACGACAGTTGATCACCCAAACCACTCGCACCGTGCAAGGCATTGAGATCGCCGAAACCTGGCATGACGACGTCAACCACAAACACTATGTGCTAGCAGCACTGTCACGCAACAAGGCCAAGCAACAATATGAACAACAAATTAGCAGCCTGGATGAACAAAGCAAACAAAAGCTGAAACAAGCTGAAAATGAAACTGACACCTTGCGCAAAACAGCACAGGTAGAACGAGCCATTGAACTACAACTGCAACGTATGAGCGCACAAAGCGCGCTGCAGGTCGTCGATGCCAGCGGCCGAGGCAAACCCTCTAACTTACCCTTGGGTGAATTGATTCGAATACGCGATACGCTGATCGGAAAAATTAAAATAAACCCAATCGCACAAGGCCAGTTAGCCGCCAAGCTAACTCCCATTGTCAGCGGTAACACCGCCACAGCCGGTTTTGATGTCACTGAAAGCGGACAAGCCGACTATACACTCCTGACTGAAACCAAACTCGACCCAGCACTGAAAAAAGATGGCTTGACCTGGCTGCGTGGAACACTGCAACTGACATTACGCGATCGAAATAACAATGACGCCGGCATCAAACGCTGGCCTGTAAAAGCCGCCTCTGTCAGTGCCGAACAAAGCGAACAGCGCCTGTTAAATGACATCGACAAGATTCTAAAAAATGAATTACGTGCTGCCGTGCTTGGTTTTGCCAAGACTGATTAAGGTACACTTAAATGTAATAGGCAGCACACGCTTGGCTCTGTAATTGATCTTTCTATTTAATACAGTGCCTTTCGAGCCTTTTAAAGCACCCTTAAAAACTTAAAGTGACAGTCATAGTGTCACTATTCAGCGGCTTTGATTTGTGCGTGCGTAGCCAACAGCACAGCCCAATCTACTATAGCTTGCTGGTTATTTTAGATATTAGCGCTCATACACAATATAATTGAATAACTCGCAAAATAATAAAAACGCCAAAAGCATTTTTCATCCCGTTATGGAAAAGCTTGAACTCGCCTCAAAGGTCACGGGCATTATTGCTGCTCTCGTGGCTATTTGCGCATTATTTTTGCCTGCTACACTATGGAAGCCTATTGAGTCGGTTATTGCCATAATTTATGGAACTAATGGATGGGTTTACTATGAAGTGGGTGAGAACCGAAAAATTACAGACGATGGTAATTTTTACTTACTCAAAGAAACAGAAACCGGCCACTATGAAGAAATAGAAATAGGCGACAAGCTGCGTGTGTCGGGAAATGTGAATTTCCGCAGCGGCCCTGGCGCTGAATATCCACGCTCGTTTGTATTGATCACTGGGGATTGTGTAATTGTAACGCGCTCTCCAAAAAATGCTGTGGAGGTTACAGATGCAGAATCTGGTGGGTGGGTTAACGTGGCAACGTCGCCATGTGGGTTATTTTAAAGGAGACGCTTCAGCTCAGACAGTCCGCCGAGTTAACACATCTATTTAATACCAAGCTCATTGTGATTAAGTAAATTGAAATAACATTAACTGAGTGAGTGGATTTCAAGACATTACATTCCCATGACAAGTCCCCTTAGAAAACGAAACAAGATATGTCTGGCTGCGATTGTAATATCGAGATAAAAAACAAACAGCAAGGTCGTCTCTTAATAGCGCTTCTCGCTATTAATGCGATGATGTTCGTGATTGAGATTACGCTTGGCATCATCAGTGAATCCACGGCATTAATCGCAGATTCACTAGATATGTTGGCAGATGCAACAGTCTACGCAATTGGTTTATATGCCGTTGGCAAACCCATGCTTGCGAAAATAAAGGCTGCGCATATCAGCGGGGTCTTTCAAATCATTTTAGGTGGTTTGGTTTTAGCTGATGTTATTCGGCGTTTTGTCATAGGCAGTGAGCCGGAATCTCTCTTGATGATCACTGTCGGCATAGCCGCCCTATGTGCCAACGTGGTTTGTCTCAAACTAATATCGAAACATCGGCAAGGTGAAGTTCACATGCGTGCCAGCTGGGTTTTTTCGAAAAACGATGTCATCGCCAATCTCGGCATTATCATCGCAGGCGGCCTTGTTTATGTGCTCGATTCAAGACTTCCAGACCTTGTTATCGGCCTTGCCATCTCAATCATTGTTATTCGTGGTGGAATCTATATCGTGAAAGATGCCGCTTATGAAAAACGCATAATGCAACATAGCGACATGACTTAATCTGCAATACCAAAACCTTACTTAAAGACCGACTATTACACTAAGCTATAGACAGGTCTCATTGAGTAAGTTATTTTTTGCTCTTGTATACTACTCAAAAACAACAAAAGGAAGGGAAAACATGATGACAAAAAACGTACTAGGAATAGCACTAGCCACACTCTTCAGCGCAGGCACCGTATTTGCCGGCACAGCTTCGCCAGAGGGTGCACAAGCATATATCATCTCACCTGCAAATGGCGAGGTGGTTACAAACCCGGTCACAATTAAATTTGGGTTAGTGGGTATGGGGGTGGCTCCGGCCGGAACCGATAAAGACAAGACCGGCCATCATCACTTGCTGATTGATTTGGAAAAGCTGCCTGCGCTCGATAAACCTGTACCTGCTGATGCTCAACATAAACATTTCGGTGGCGGACAAACACAAACCACACTTGAACTTGCGCCAGGTGTTCATACATTGCAGCTGATTCTTGGCGATAAAAGTCATATCCCACACAGCCCCCCTGTCACCTCTGAAAAGATTACTATCACTGTAAAATAATCGTTGAGAATATTCTGATTCATGTCTTAACCAGATTAGGAGTAACTTCGCTTCATCTAACGCTTTTACCGGGTCAATGCAGCTTACAAGCGGGTACGAAACAAAGGAGGCTTGCGATGCAAAACCATAAAGTCGTTTCGAGGCAAGAGTGGCTTGTTGCCCGCAAAGAACATCTAGCGAAGGAAAAAGAGTTTACTTACTTAAGAGATCAATTGAGCGAAGCGCGACGGGCGCTGCCATGGGTAAAACTTGAAAAGGAGTATCAATTCGATACACCTACTGGAAAACAATCCCTCTCGGACTTGTTCGATGGCAGAAGTCAGCTGATTATTTATCATTTTATGTACGGGCCAGAATGGTCTGAAGGTTGTCCCAGCTGTTCTTTTTGAACCGACAATTTCAATGGCATTGATATTCATCTTAAACATCGTGATATCAATCTGTTTGCCATTTTCAGGGCGCCATTAGAAATTCTGGATGCCTATAAAAACCGGATGGGCTGGAGCTTTACCTGGGTTTCATCGCTTGGAAGCGATTTTAATTATGACTATCACGCATCATTCAACGCTGATGAAATGGAAAAAGGCGAGATGTTTTACAACTATCGCATTACAAAATTTCCTAGTACAGAAGCACCCGGCATCAGTGTGTTTTACAAAAATTCTGACGGCCAAATTTTTCACACCTATTCCTGCTATGCGCGAGGGCTAGATAT
>CALZIQ010000046.1:0-21179 GCA_945787735.1 uncultured Chromatiaceae bacterium
CATCAATAAACCCGCGAGTTGTCATACCTTTCGTCACAGCTTTGCAACGCATTTACTCGAGCGGGGCATGGACATTCGTACTGTGCAGGAACAGCTGGGCCATAGTGACGTTAAAACGACGCAAATTTACACCCATGTACTCAATCGGGGCGGTAATGCGGTGTTGAGCCCATTGGGCGACGTTTTGGCTGGCGTTTCTCCCAAACAAGACGGCTGACCCTGCCTTGCCTTGCCCTGCCACCCCCTCCTCTCTCTCATCGCTGGAATCCGGTCAATGATTTCGATTGGGGGGATCGGCTTTAGATATCGATCGGCGCTCACGGGCATAGGACTATGAATCTGACGGTCTACGTATTTCACTTTCATACCGATGGACGTGTCTGTCGCATCTCTCTGGCGCGCTGGAATCGAATCTGGCGTCAAGACGAGGCATAGCTGGGACATGAAAATCTTACCGAGCATATTGCCTACACATACGTAGCGCTTGTACAGAGGAAACCTGTCTTTTGCCATCTGATCCAGGGTTCAATCTATCGATTTGACGCTGCCGGGAAGCTCGACCGGTCGTTTCTGACGGCCTTTATCCGATCACCATTAGATGCCCTGGCGGTTGAAGGAGAAGACTCACAACCGGTCGTCGTCAATGCCGAGCATCGTTTTATGATGCGACGATATCGGCACACGTGTACGTGGGCACTTTCTTCGAACGACGTGGATAGAATCATTGCCATGATTTGGTAAATCACGGAACGAACAAGGCTGCGCCACCCACTTGTATCAGTAGCTTTGAACATGCTGAACCGCTTGGGCAAGTATCTTGATACTTCGGAAGCAAGCATACGCCGAACAAGGTCAACAAAGTTGCTTTTCCGTAACGTTGAACGACCGCTTTCTGGTCGACTACCACCGGTGACTTTTGCTATCTGAATGTCCGCTGTCGCGGGCTACTGCTATTCGACGATAGAAGCAAAGCACACTTGAGGGGATAATATATTCTCCACAACGTGTAAATTCGAAATGACCGCTCATGGCTACGAGCACTAGTTGCTTAAATGAGCTCCATTGCCTCAGATGAAACATGGAGTAGGAATTTTTCAAATTTTAAGAATGTCTGCTTCTTACTCATCGCTAAAGAATCAACAACACTTGTGATCTACTGCTTAGGGCACGTTGCCGCCTGACAGCAGATCTATTATTGATGCCTCTGAACTTCTGTCTCTAAAGCTGGCTGGTTTCTCGCCGTTTTTATAATCCATTGCGTAAACTGAGGTTCATCTAAACCCCTTAGCGTATTTTTTTTCCGAATTCTGCGTTCACCCCATACAGAAACTGTCTTGCATCCGTCCAGATGAAATATACTGTGATGTCACAAACTCGATTTTCGACCGATGGCATATATGGATCTCTCCACAGAAAAACGGCGCCAGTTGCGTCTCATCATGAATTCACTATTGTTAGTGATTCTCTTCTCCAACTGCAAAATCTCGGCGTTTGCTCAACAAGGTGCGCCGGCAGTCATTGTGAATAAAGCCGAACAGATCAATTTGGTCGAAGAGGTGTCGCTTACCGGGACTGTCATCTCGCCGCGCGTCGCCCGGTTGTCAACGGAGGTGAGTGGTATTGTCGAGAGCATGAGCGTTGAGATTGGTGATCGCTTGCAGGCCGGTGACGAAATCCTGCGTCTTAATTCGGAGCTGAGCCAGTTTTCCCTGACGGCGGCACGCGCTGTGACCGACCAGGCCAAAGAGGAATTGGAAGACGCCAGACGTCGGTTGGTCGATATCGAGGCGTTGGCCGAGCGCCAAACCGTGTCCGCCAACGAACTCAAGTCGCTCGCAGCAGAGGTGCGCATTGCCAGTGCGGCGGTGGAACGCTTCCGTGCGGAACAACAACGCCAGGCGGCACAATTAGGTCGCCATAAACTCAGCGCACCTTTCAGCGGCGTCATCAGTCGCAAGCTGGTCGAACAGGGGGAATGGCTAGAACCAGGTGATGACGTCGTTGAATTAGTTGCTACGTCGGGTCTACGCGTCGACTTTCAAGCCCCCCAATCCGTCTTTGCAAAACTGGGTCAAACCACGGCAGTTGATGTCAAACTAGACGCCATGCCTGGACAGACGTTCGGCGGAAAAATTGAAAGCATCATTCCGATAACCGATCCGATTACCCGCACCTTTTTAATACGCGTGGCGCTCAATGATCCCCGGGCAACCTTAGCGCCCGGAATGTCAGCCAGTGCCGTGCTGCGTTTAAATACCGGGAGCCAGGGTATCGTTGTGCCACGTGATGCATTAATCCGTTATCCGGATGGTCGCATTACTGTCTGGGTGGTCAATCAAAACAGTGACACCAGCACGGTTGCAGAGCATCAAGTGCAAACCGGTTTGAGCTTTAACAGTAAGGTCACCATTACCAGCGGCTTGTTAGCCGGCGCTACGGTGGTGGTGCAGGGTAATGAATCGTTACGTGATGGACAAACCGTCAGCGTAAAACGAATCGAATAGCAACTCAGGAATCACTAGCGTCATGTTCGAAGCTATGGTCAAACGCGGTATTTTAATCGCTGTGGGCACGCTCATCGTGACTGTGTTGGGCGTTGTCGCCGCTGTTAAAATACCCGTACAAATGATCCCCGACCTCGAAGTGCGCACTATCTCCATTCGTACCACCTGGCCCGGCGCCACGCCGCAAGACGTGGAGAAAGAAATTCTCATTGAGCAAGAAGAACATCTGCGCAGCGTGCCCGGCTTACAGCGCATTGTCTCTTCTGCATCCTTTGGCCGTGCCGAGGTCGAGCTGGAGTTTCCATTTGGCATCAACCTGAACGACACCTTGATTCAAGTGGTCAATGCGCTGAGTCGGGTGCCGTCTTACCCTAACAATGTCAATGAGCCGCGTATTTATGCTACTTCATTTTCGGCTAACTCTTTTATGTTTTTCCGTGTCATGCCCTTGCCAGGTAATCCGCGTAATCTCGATATGGTCCCTATGCAGGACTTTATTCGCGATAATGTCGCCGCACGCATGGAGACGGTCTCCGGTGTTTCGGAAATTGCAGTCTACGGCGGCGCCGAAAGACAAATCCAGATTCTTGTTGATCCCGCCCGGCTTGCCGAACGCAATCTCACTGTGGCCCAGGTACGCCAGGCGATTCTGCAGCGTAACCGCGATATTTCAGGCGGTGAAATCGAATCTGGCAAGCGCCGTTACCTGCTGCGCACCATCGGCCGTTTTCGCGACATCGATGACTTAAAAAACGTGATCATCGAGCGCCGCGGCGATGCCCTGATACGCCTCGGTGAGCTTGCCGATATTCAGCTCGGGCATTTTGAGATCAGCCGCTATTCCTATACCGATGGCAATCCCGTGATCGGCATGTCGGTGCGGCGTCAGGCCGGTTCCAATGTCATCGACACTAAAAAGGCGATGATGCAGGAAGTCGCCACTCTCAACGAAGAGGTGCTCAAACCGGCCGGGATGCACATGCGTCTGGTGGCTGATGACGTGGGGTATGTGCAGGCGTCGATCTTCAATGTCTGGAAAAATCTACTCATTGGCGCCGTACTGGCCAGTATTGTCATGTTTTTGTTTCTGCGCTCCGGCAAGGCGACGCTGATCGGGATTATGGGCATACCGATTTGTACCATCGCCGCGTTTATGGGGCTGCTCATGGCCGGTCGCACCATCAATGTGATTTCCCTAGCTGGCGTGGCCTTTGCCATCGGCATGACACTGGACAACAGTATTGTCGTGCTGGAAAGCATTGAACTTGCCTGGCGCAAAGGATTGAATCGCTGGCAGGCCGCCATAGAGGGGGTGCGCAGGGTATGGCCCGCGGTGCTGGCCTCGACCCTGACCACAGTATTGGTATTTGTGCCCATCGTGTTTATCGTCGAAGAGGCGGGGCAATTGTATTCCGATGTGGCGATTGCTATCTCCGCCTCGATTATTGCTTCTATGTTAGTAGCCATTGCCGTATTACCCACGACAGCAGCACACTTCGCTTTTAGTGGTTCAAGCACTGAGCAACACACGGACACACCAGGTTGGAAAGAATGGCTGGTTAACCGAATCAGTTGGTTGATCGGCACGCGCTTACGTCAAGTGGGTGTGATTGCTGTGGTTATCGGCGGCTGTGCGATGATTATTGTGTTGCTCACGCCACCTGCTGAATATCTGCCGGAAGGCGAGGAGCCAAAAGTGTTTGCCAGTATGAGCCCGCCCACCGGCTACAACCTCGACACCATGACGCGCATCGGTGACGAAGTGCAACAGTATTTCTTAAGCTTCCTCGACCACAGCCCCGCTCAGTTCGACCGAGGCGAGACCGAGGTACCGGCCATGGCCTATTTCAACCTGAGTATTCAGGCCACGCGCCTGCGCATTATCGCCCAACCAAAGGATCCTAAACATATTAAACCACTGATGGACGCCATTGACCGCAAATACGAAAGTTATGTTGGCATGCGCTCATTTGTATCACGCGGATCCATCATCACCAGCAACAGTGGTGGCACACGTAGCATCAACCTGGACATCTCAGGCCCTTCTTTAGCCGCCATATACGAGGTGGCCATGCGCGCCGAAACACGCGCTAAAGAAGTCTTTGACCGACCGCGGGTGCGCGCCAATCCTTCTTCATTAAACCTGTCTCAACCGTTGGTGGAAATCAGGCCGAATTGGGAGCGTCTAGCTGAGACCGGTATGACCAATACCGACATGGGCTTCACCATCGCCGCATTAACCGATGGCGCATTTGTTGATGAATTCTTTCTCGACGACGACAAGATTGATATCTATCTCTACAGCAGTGCGGGCAATAACGCCTCGCTGGACACCCTGGAGAGCTTGCCCATCTATACGCCCGCCAAGGCTGTGGTGCCGTTGGCGTCGCTCGCCACGGTCGTGGAAACAGTGAACACCAGTAACATACGACGCGTTGACGGTAAACGCACCGTAACGCTAAACATCATCCCGCCGGATAACGTTGCCCTGGAAACCGGGGTCGACATCGTTAAACGCGATGTAGTGGCTCACCTGCAGGACAACGGCGCCATACCCAATAATGTGAAGATCCTCATCTCGGGTGCCAGCGACCAACTGCAAGCGACACGTGCATCTCTGACTAGCAACTATGCCGTGGCCTTGATCATTATCTACCTGATTCTGGTCGCCATCTTTTCGCACTGGGGTTATCCCTTGTTGATTATGACAACCATTCCTCTGGGCATCGCCTCCGGCATTGTGGGGCTGTGGTTAATGAACCTCATTGGTTCGTGGCTGCCCGCCATCGGTTATCCGGCGGTGAGCCAGTCGTTTGATATGATTACCATGCTTGGCTTTTTGATACTCATGGGCACGGTGGTCAACAATCCCATTCTGATCGTGCATCAAGCGATGGTCAATGTGCGTGAATACAACATGGCGGCAAGGCAGGCGGTGCGCAATGCGGTCGAGACCCGCTTACGCCCCATCGCCATGACGACATTGACAACTGTCTGCGGTCTGGCGCCGCTGGTTCTGCTTCCCGGTGAAGGCACCGAACTCTATCGCGGTGTCGGTGTTATTGTGTTGTTCGGATTGGTCGGCACCGCGATCGTCACCGTGACCTTCTTGCCCGCACTGACCCTATTTGCCCTTAGCCGACAACAGCGTAAAGATGCGGCAGCATCAAGTACCGTAAGCTAAGGTGATGTGCAATTACAGCGCAATTTAATCAGTGTCAGTTTAGACACTAATTCGCTGAGATTACGCAGCCTCAAGCATGCCGGCATGCACAACAAAATCAATAATCTGCGCCAGACCTTCGCCTGTTTTAAGATTAGAAAAAACAAACGGACGTTCACCGCGCATCTTCTTAGCATCATGTTGCATCACTTCAAGTGATGCACCTACATAAGGAGCCAAATCAATCTTGTTGATTACTAGCAGGTCGGACTTGGTGATACCCGGCCCGCCTTTGCGTGGAATCTTGTCACCTGCGCTAACGTCAATCACATAAATGGTCAGATCAGATAATTCGGGACTGAAGGTTGCACTCAGGTTATCCCCACCACTTTCGACAAACGCTATTTGTAGCCCTGGAAAACGTCTGTTTAATTCTGATACGGCCGCTAGATTCATAGAGGCATCTTCGCGAATAGCAGTATGCGGACAACCGCCGGTTTCGACACCGATAATTCTGTCTTCATCCAGCGCGCCGTTGCGCTGTAGAAACTGAGCATCCTCCTGTGTATAAATATCATTAGTGACAACGGCTAGATCGTATTGATCACGCATGGCCCGACATAGGGCCAACGTGAGTGCCGTCTTGCCCGAGCCTACTGGGCCACCGATACCGATGCGCAAAGCTTGATCACTGGACATTGAAGAACCTCATTGAAAACTAAGAACGGAATAATCTTGAATACTGGGTTTCATGTTTGGCACTAGCCATGGCTAACCCTGGGCAGAGTACGCCAATCTCTTCATCCTCGCAGGCTATTGCCTCATCTACACACACAGGTATCTGTTCAATCAAGTGTGACAAAATGCGTTGCCCGGCAGTCTGTCCCAGCGGCACTAGCTTGATCGCCGCGGCCACCTGGTTTTCAGACCAGGCCCAAAGATAGCCGGCCAGTGTTTGATCCAACGAGACCTGCCACTGCTGCGCCGCAAGTGAAAACATGGCCGGAAAATTACTCAACTCACTTTGCCGCCATTCATCTGCCTGCTCGATTTCCAGATCCACCAACAGTTTTGCCAAGGCTTGCCCCAAGTGCCGGTCCTCGGCCAGAATTTCGGCCGACTCGCGCGAGGCCAGCAGAAAACGTGACCAACGCACGATTTCATTTTTATCACCTTTTTTATCACCAGGTTCATTTTCGGACCAGACCGAGTACATGCGTACTAATACTGGCAGATCCAATCGGGCAACTGAATGTGATGCCACACCGGTAATCCAGGCCTGAGCTGACGCTTCATTTTTAACCCAGCCTTGATCGACGGCATACTCAAGTCCCTGGGAATAGGCGTACGCCCCCACGGGCAGGGCCGGGCTAATGAGCTGCCACAAGCGAAGATGTGAAAGTGTGGTTTCCATTTATTTATTCAGTAATGATGACTGTGGCCTTGCCCATGATAAGCACCCTGCTCCGGTTCAAATGGTGCCAGTTCTTGTTCAACGTCTAAGCCGAGCTGCAAAATCATTTCATCTAAAACATGATCATGCAGATAACGCAGCGCATCATGATTGATCTGCAAAGGCACATGACGGTTACCTAAGTGATAGGCAGCCCGCAGCAGTAATAATGGATCACCACTCATCACGGTGGAAACCTGTTCGGCTTCGGCTTCAACCTGGATCACTTGACCGCCTTCGCTCAACAAACAATCGCCACCACGAAGAATCGTGCCACGCGGTAATAACAAACCCGCTTCTGCACCGGATGCAAGCTGGACGCGCTGGCGACTCTTTTGCCGTTTATCGAACGGTAGACACAGAATATCGTCGATATTTGCGTTCTGTTGTGCAAAGGCACTAATTTTAATCACACGCCAACGCCTTAAAATAAAAAGTAACGTTGCGCCAAGGGCAACTCGGTGGCCGGCTCGCAGGTCAGCAGTTCACCATCGGCTCGCACCTCGTAGGTTTGTGAGTCAACTTCAATCTTGGGTTGATAGTGATTCAGCAGCATATTTTGCTTGGATACATTGCGCGTATTTTTAACTGCTAACACTTTTTTTCTCAGACCCAGTTTGTCCTTAATACCATCCTGCACTGCCGCTTGTGAAACAAATGATACACAGGTGTTCGCACGCGCCTTACCGTAGGCGGCAAACATTTTTCGATAATGTACCGGCTGTGGTGTAGGGATAGAGGCATTTGGATCGCCCATGGGTGCTGCGACAATCATACCGCCTTTGATGATCATGGCCGGCTTGGCACTAAAAAAGGCAGGCTTCCACAACACCAGATCGGCCAGTTTTCCCACTTCCACTGACCCCACCTCATCAGCGATGCCATGTGCAATGGCCGGGTTGATAGTGTACTTGGCTACATAACGGCGGGCACGATAATTGTCATTGCGCTTGCTGTCTTCCTTCAAGGCTCCGCGCTGCACCTTCATCTTGTGCGCCGTCTGCCAAGTACGCGTGATCACTTCACCAACGCGCCCCATGGCCTGCGAGTCTGATGCGATCATGCTGAAGGCTCCTAGATCATGCAGGATATCTTCTGCGGCAATCGTCTCACGCCGAATACGCGACTCGGCAAAGGCCACGTCCTCGGCAATGTTGGGATCAAGGTGATGACACACCATCAACATATCCAAGTGCTCATCGACGGTATTAATCGTGTAGGGTCGAGTTGGATTCGTAGATGAAGGCAATACATTGGCTTCGCCGCAGGCCTTGATAATGTCCGGGGCATGGCCACCACCGGCACCCTCGGTGTGATAGGTATGGATAGTACGTCCCTTGAATGCTGCCAGAGTGTCTTCAACAAAACCCGATTCATTTAAGGTATCGGTGTGGATGGCCACTTGCACATCAAACTTTTCCGCCACGCTTAAGCAGTTATCAATCGATGCGGGCGTCGTGCCCCAGTCTTCATGTAGCTTTAAGCCCATGACCCCGGCGACAACCTGTTCTTCCAAAGGCAGCGGTAAACTTGCATTGCCCTTGCCGAGAAAACCAAAGTTCATGGGCAACTCGTCCGCCGCTTCCAACATGCGATGAATATTCCAGATACCGGGTGTACAGGTTGTCGCGTTGGTACCCGTAGCCGGGCCTGTCCCGCCGCCAATCATGGTAGTTACGCCTGACATCAGCGCCTCTTCCACCTGTTGTGGACAGATAAAATGAATATGCGCATCGATACCACCCGCCGTGAGAATATGCCCCTCTCCCGCAATCGCTTCTGTGCCCGGCCCGATAATGATGTCCACGTCTGGCTGCACATCGGGATTGCCGGCTTTGCCGATGCCGACAATACAACCATCCTTAATGCCGATATCAGCTTTGACGATGCCCCAGTGGTCTAAAATTAGCGCATTGGTGATCACCACATCTACTACTTCTGCCGCCATACGTTGACTCTGACCCATGCCATCGCGGATGACTTTACCGCCGCCAAACTTCACCTCGTCACCGTAGCAGGTGTAGTCCTTTTCTACTTCAATGAACAATTCGGTATCACCCAACCGCACTCGGTCACCGACGGTGGGCCCAAACATTTCGGCATAGGCCTGACGTGTAATTTTGCTCATGCCTTGTCCTCCAGCTGGCCCATCACCTTGGCATTGAAGCCGTAAACTTTTCGCTCACCTGCATAGGCGACCAGTTCCACCTCACGCGTCTGACCTGGCTCAAAACGTACCGCAGTGCCGGCAGGGATATTCAAACGAAAACCGCGCGCCGCTTCACGATCAAATTCAAGCGCACTGTTGGTTTCATAAAAATGATAGTGGGAGCCCACCTGGATCGGACGGTCACCACTGTTGGCCACACTCACGGTTACAGTCTCACGACCGGCATTGAGTTCTATCTCACCCGCCTCGATAATCAGTTCACCTGGAATCATTTTCACACCTCACACAATTGGGTTATGCACAGTCACCAGTTTGGTGCCGTCGGGAAACGTTGCTTCCACCTGCACTTCGTGGACCATCTCGGCGATGCCATCCATTACATCCTCGCGCTTCAGCAATGTGGTGCCGTAGCTCATCAGTTCGGCCACGGTTTTGCCTTCACGTGCGCCCTCCATAATTTCAGCCGAGATATAGGCAATAGCTTCCGGATAATTCAGTTTTATCCCTTTTGCTTTGCGTCGCTCGGCAAGCAAGGCCGCAGTAAACAGTAGTAACTTGTCTTTCTCCCGGGGTGTGAGTTCCATGTAAATCTCCTGATCAGGTATTCCAAATTCGTGGGGGGCTCGCTTCACGGCCTAATAGTTGTGGCCGAATGGCCTGCCAAACTCGGCAAAATGTTTGACGGGCGGTTTCACCTTGATGGGCAAGCAGGCGACACACCAACACATCATCGATTAGCGTACAAGCAAGACTGCCCTTTTCTGCATCCAATTCGATATTGCGCGCAGCCTCAAGTGTTTGTTGATTGGCATGTGTTGCCAGCATCGTTGCCACAAGCTTTTTACCCTGCAGGCCCCAGGCCTCATCTAACAAAGATGCCTTGGATTCATAATACGAACGCTCAATAAATAACGGCTCGCCATCACGCCAAAGCTCCAGTGCCTGACGACAAAACCCACCATCATAGGATTCTCCACTGGCCGGGCGCCCAAGACATAACATGTCCCAACCAATAAATTGGGCATTCTGCTCCAGCTCAACACGGGTACTCATTTTGACGTGGCTGTTGGAAAAAAGAATAGTATCCTGCGGCAACCATTCCAATATCGCTCCGTTGTTAACCACTAGTGTCTGCTGCTGAAAGGCCACAATACCATTTGAACGATAAAATTTAC
The DNA here is from genome assembly GCA_945787735.1 of uncultured Chromatiaceae bacterium. GTDB lineage: Bacteria > Pseudomonadota > Gammaproteobacteria > Tenderiales > Tenderiaceae > Tenderia. The sequence goes on from CALZIQ010000046.1 coordinate 10,466, forward strand.
CTGAGGCTGGAGTGGTAATTAATGCATGGGCGCCCGGTTCCACCATCACATCAATCTCGAGTTGGTCCCCCCCCACGACGCCCCCTGGTGGATGCAAAAGATATACGTGACAGACTTTACCTTCCGGATAAAAAGGTGATTGTACCCGCAGTGGTCCAGAATGCATTCGATGTGCAATAACAGTCTTCAGGCCGCGCTTTGCAAAGCCTAGCGCTATCGCCGCCTTCCAAGACTCATTTAATACACTTGCAGTCACAATGCCAGCTCCTGTAACTATTGTTGACCTGCATGGATGGCAATACATATGCCAGATCGTAGAGGTCACTTATATTTTCATGTTTTAACGGATAGGCAAAGAGTAGCATCCGTCTTGTAAAAAAAACAAAGTGAATACGCGCACCAAAAATGAACATTCGAATAACAGCCACACAAATACAGGCATTGCTGTTATTGAGCTTAATGCATGGAGGACAAAAAGATCTCTAGCCGTAAAGTTCTTGTGCCAGTGAAACCGCCTTGATCAGGGCATAACACTTCAGCCCGGGCTCCAGTCTCAGCGCGTGCAATGATTTTCGACTGATATTCGCCAACAGCGGCACCCCCACATCAAGTTTGATCTGCACCGCATGGCTGCGAATATCCGGCACTGCCACGTCTACAACAGTGGCTTCAAGGATATTCAAGAAACTGGTGGTAACCTGTGGCTTTTGCAGGGCAATACCAACATTACGCGCCAGGATATGCACCCGCTGTTGCACACCAACGGCATAGGCTTGTTGCGGCACATACAGCTCCCCACCCTCAAAATGTAACCGGGTAAGACCATACTCGTCTTCGTGTGCCTCAATCGTGGTATCAATCACCGAGCCCGACATATCTCCGAGATATTGACTCAACTCAAGTTCAGAGCAGAGCTGTGTCATGGGCCCACTAGCGATGTTCCTCCCATCCTTCATCAGCACCATGAAATCCGTGATCTGCAAGACTTCTTGCAAGGAGTGACTGACATACACTACCGGGATATCCAGTTCATCGTGAAGCTTGCGAATAAATGGCAGCACCTCACGTTTGCGCTCGATATCTAGCGAGGCCAATGGCTCGTCCATCAATAACAGCTTGGGACTTGCAAGCAGGGCTCGACCTATGGCAACCCGTTGTTGTTCGCCACCGGAAAGATTATGAGGTTTGCGCTTTAACAGGTGACTGATATTCAACATCTCAATCACTTGATGCCTATCGATATTCTGTTCGTTTGCAGGGGTACGCCTATAGCCGTAGGCTAGGTTCTTTTCCACACTTAGGTGGGCAAACAGCCTGGACTCCTGAAAGACATAACCGAGTGGACGTTGATGAGTGGGAGTAAACACGCCTCTGTCCTCATCCTGCCAGACAAGGTCTCCCAATTGCATAAAACCATTTGGACTGCGTTCAAGACCTGCCAAACAACGCAACACAGTAGACTTACCTGTACCAGAGGGACCGAATAATGTCGTCACCCCTTTCGCCGGCAAATCCAGATCGACCCTTAACTGAAAGCCGGAAAAGGCCACATCAAAGTGCGCCTTAATGCGCATGAGCGGGAAACCTGCGATTGATGATGTAAACGGCTAGCAATACCACAAAGGTAAACGCTAGCAAACCAGCAGACAGCGTATGAGCTGTGCCATAGTCCATTACTTCAACATGTTCATAAATAGCAATAGACAAGACCTGCGTTTCACCGGGAATGCTGCCACCCACCATCAGCACCACACCAAACTCCCCCATAGTGTGGGTAAAACCCAATACAGCTGCAGTAATATAACCGCGCTTTGAGAGCGGCAGGATAACGCTCTTAAAGGCATCAAAGCGAGATGCACGCAAACACCAGGCGGCTTCCAAAGGTTTGCGCCCTACCGCCACAAAGGCATTTTGCAAAGGCTGCACAGTAAATGGCAGTGAGTAGATCACCGAAGCAATCACTAAGCCACTAAAGGTAAAGGTTAGCCGTGAACCGGTCATTGCCGACCACGGACCGCCGATGAAACCATTGACTCCAAGAGCAATTAACAGATAAAAACCCAGTACTGTCGGCGGCAAAACCAAGGGCAATGCCACAATAGCTTCAACCGACGCCGCCCATTTCGATTTACTGTGTGCCAACCACCAAGCAAGCGGTGTACTGATCAGCAGCAGTATCAGGGTTGTAACGGCTGCCAGTTTCAGTGTTAACCAGACAGGTGCGAGCAATTCCATTAAAGATATCCGTATTGAGCAATCACTTCACGGGCAGCATCTGTTTTTAGAAAGTCTAGAAAACGCAGTGCCGCTGGATTATCTTTGCCACGAACAAGCAGCACACCTTCTTGTTCTAACGGCGAGTAGTACTCTGCTGGCACGCGCCAGTAATTATTCCGATTGTGATTATTATTTGGATTCAATACCTGAGACAAGGCCACAAACCCAAGTTGGGCATTGCCACTGGCGACAAAGTGAAATGCTTGCCCGACACTCTCACCCTGCACCAGCTTGTGTTTCACGCTATTCCATAATCCTATTGTTTGTAATACTTGCTGTGCGGCGGCACCATAAGGCGCTATGTTCGGATTAGCAATCGCTATGTGTTTGACATCAAGAGCTCCCAACCGGATTTTATCAACTGGGACCTCCCCGGCACTCCACAATACCAATACGCCTGTGGCATAAACATAGCGGCTGCTCGCCAAGGCTTGTGTTTTTTGGATCAAACGATCCGGATAAGCGCGATCAGCGGATAAAAAAACATCATATGGTGCACCATTGATAATCTGTGCAAATAACTTACCTGATGATCCTCCACTAATGATCAGCCTGTCACCGGTCTGTTGCTCATACACTGGAAACAATGCCTTAAGCGTCGCAAGAAAATTGGCCGCCACCGCAACACGCACTTCGGCAGCTTGGACAAACTGCACGGAGGTCGTCAGAAAAATCAAAATTATCAGCCTGAGCTGAAATTTCATACAAGCCCTCTATATTCGCTCTTATTGCAGAGGCATCTAAATTTTAATGCCTAGCAAAGATAACTTTATAAATTTATCGTGACTTAACTACATCATCAGCCAATATTTGCGCTTCGATCACATAAGCACGATAAGTGTCCCGAAACGATACTAGAAAATCGTCGAGACTTTTCTTGTCATAAGGATCGCATTTTTCCTTTAGATAGAATGGCTTGTGCACCACTGCAGCAAAGGCGCTATTTTTAAGACGCTTGTCAAAGTTTGCCAGTGCAATAGGCACAATCAAGGGCTCCGAGTCCAACGCAGCAGCTAGATGAAAAATGCCCTTTTTGAACAGCGAAGGGGAGTTTTCGCCCCAATTACTGGTGCCTTCCGGACAGACGATCAGGTTGAATCCTGCGCGCAAATAGTCACCTGCGGTTTGGGTAAAACGTTCGCGCCTGGCCTTCACCTCCTGCTCTGGCTCCAACAAAGCATCCGACTCTGAGGTATGCACATAGATATGTCCAAGACGATCGTAATAACTGTGATGGCCATGCTCTTCACCACGGCCACGCCTTACCACACGCACACCACCATCACCATACTGAGGATCAAGAATCATGGCACTGACAAAGTGGGTGTCTAAAGCTAATTCAAAGCCATTCGCCAAGGCATGATAAGGATGACTAATTAAGTGATTGAGAATAAAAATATTACCCGGGCGGCTGGGCAGATGCTCCACACCACGAATAATGAAACGGGAACAATCAAACACTCGTCTGAAGCTAATGTTGCACAGGCGTCTCATATTTTCTGGCGCTTGATCTAGAGGGGCCTGGGTGACTGTCTGGTAGACCTCGTGCAAGCCCTCATAAAACTCAAGCTCACGCCATAATTCACTCAATAGATCGAGACAAACACTGGCCAGGGTACGCTCCAAACGCGAGCCGTTATGCTTCAGATCCTGCAGGCAGGCCAATGCCTCAGCATGAGTCAAGCGACTGGCCAACAAATGCGGCAACTTGTAAAGCTTAGAAAAAATACCTAGCTGTGGACTCACCTGGCTAAGAAGATTCTGAATCACAAGATGCTCATCATCATTTTTCTGCGCGACCATCTGTATACGCAGCGTACGCAAGCGGGAACTCAACAACCACAACAGGCGCCGTTCCAACACAAGCCAAAAATCTGGCTGTGTTTCACATATTTGCAGAATATCGGACTTATTGATGGACAAGACAGTGACATCGGTAATTGCCATCGCCATCTCTTCATGCTTTCCCGACAGGCTAAAGGCGGTACTGGCTACCACTTGCCCTGGACTGCTGTAAGAACGTAAAAACACCTTATTATCCGAAGTATCAGGTTTAAAGCTGACAGCAACAGCCCCTGCCGCTAACAGAATAAATTGCTCAGACACATCCCCCTGTTCATATAGCATTTCGCCCTGATGAAAATGTTTCACCTCAACCAAGTGCTCCAGCATATCGAGATAATCTTCAGGAAATACTTCCAAAAACAGAGAGTGACCGAGAACGTCTCGGGTCTGCTCAGGTGACAATGGCTCACAGCTTGATTCGGGAATCCTTTTCGCCAACGTATGCTCCAACATACCAGAGGCGCTAGATAAAGCCTTAAGTTTACCCCGTGCATCATCCAATAAGGGCAACACTCTATTAAAGATATAACGAAAAAACTGTTGGCCCATCGACAGATCAACATAAAACAACTGATTCAAGGCATCAATTGGCCAGCGGTACAAGCAGCACTCAGATTTAGCCGTGGCACTGGTTGCGTAGCGAAAAGGAGCAGAAAAACCTGACCACCCCAAGGGGAAGAAACGCAGAGATATCCCCCCCACAGACACATCGGCCTTACTGGCGTCGAATGCCAGACCATGTTCAATTTCACCTTCAACAAGAAAATAGATGTACTGCGCCAAGTGCATTTGTTTAACAATCACCTCACCCTTATTAAATGCGACCTTCTCAGCCAGATCTCGCCATTCGCTCAAAAAAGCTCGACTCGCTTCTCCCTGCCAAATTTCGTTAGATAGTTTTTCTAATTTATCCACTTGATCAACCTGGTCTCAGCATACAAAAACAATAAAATACATTATGCTGTTTATAGCATTGATTAACCAGATATCGACTAGCATTTCCAGTCAGAAGTGAGATTGCCGAGTAGTACATGCCCAAGCCTACAACACCGGTATCGGCCGAAAAGGCCATCTTAGACAAGCCCGAGGACTTCGATGCCTTCTGGAATAACACGCTCAGCACACTAAACAACTATACTGCGGAACATGAAAAAACACTGCAGGAAAAACGCGGTGGTATCCAGAATTACACCATAGACGTTAATTCATGGAACAACACTGGCATTCGCGGCTATTGCCTGCACTGGGATGACTCACAAGCCAGACCACTTCTGATCTTCACGCATGGATACAATGGCAAATGCGATGTTCAATGGCAATGGGCAGAAATGGGCTTCAACGTCTTCGGTTTTGACACGCGTGGATTTGGACGCTCTGTTATTCCTATTCACAAAGATGGCTGGATACTGACAGGCATCGAATCACCAGAAAACAGTATACTGCGCGGCGCCATTTGCGATTACATTCGTGCCACTGAGATCGCTAGAGAAATAACACAGGCATGCACTTCACGCACACTCTATTATGGCTATAGCTTTGGAGGTGCCATGGCACTGATGGCTGAGTCTCTGAACCAATCCGCCGATATGGTTGCGGTCGGCGTCCCTTCACTAGGCTGGATGGCCGGACGGCGTAAACTGGTAAAACTAGGCTCAGGCGATGAAATCAATCGTTACATAAGGCAACATAAGGAACAGGAAGAGAACATCATGCACACCCTGTCTTACTTCGATACTGCCAATTTCGCCCCTGCAATCAAAAAACCAACCTTGATTGGTATCGGCTTAAAAGATATTGTAGTGCCCGCAGAAACCGTTCAAGTCATCTGCACACATCTACATTGCCCGCATATGATTCGAAAATTCCCCTACAGCCATAGCAACCAACCGGAAGAGAAGCTATGGCAGAACTTTGACAAGGAATGGCAAGAGATGGCACTTACAGGACTTTTACCACAGAATTAATCACTAATTGAGTTGCAAGTCTGGAACACTATCCCTACAAGTCAATAATAAACAGCTCACCAGCATTCGCGGCAAAAAAAGTGAAATATGCCAGAATCCAAGCATCACAAATTTATATCACTAATTTATTTTTTAAGAAGTGAAAAAGCGATAGGGAGACGGAATGAGACCTGAACATCAGGTGCATCTTCGGTAAGACCTGCCCCCAATGAGATAGACAAATTTCTTTGCTTACCAACCCGATGTGACAACCCAAGCAACAAGGCTCCAACTTGCAAGCGATCAGAACCTGGCAAGTTAACACCGTTTTGTTTTGTCGCACCTACCGAATTATGGCTGTACGCAAGGCTAAAAGAAGCTTTTTGGTTTAAGGCAAATGCCATCCCAAAACTGAATCCAAGTGCATCACCCGGATCAATTCGGCCTGTAACACTATTTATCTCACGCTCGAGATTTTTAAGGTAACTGAGGCTTCCGTAGAAAACAGCTGGATCAGAAGGATAGCTAATACTCACCCCCGGCTGTAGACTCCAAAAACCCGTACCACTAGGCAACGAGGTTTGCAAGCCAGTATCCGGATCAACATCAACCTCAAAGGGGTCCGTGCCAGTGCGTGATTTAACGCGCATACTGCCGACGTAGTAAGGCCCGCTGCTCTTGGCTCGATTGAACATATAGTTGAACTGTATTTCAACATCACCCAGCCCTGCACCGTCAGCCTTGGTTAGTGTGTCCTCCTCTGCCGCGACAGCCAGAGGACGTGACACCGTCGCATCGCGCCGATGAACATATGGAATCTTCAGACCAACTTCAAAACGGTTAGTGACACCATAACGCATGCTTAATGCACCGGTAATGGTGTTTCTATCAACCTCCTTCAAATCAATCGAGCCAATGGTAATCGCGGGAATAATAGTAAACCCCTCAAGAGCAACCCGGGTGACACTGGAATAGGAGTAATGCAAAGATGGCTCGACAATGAGAGTACCCTTGTACGTCAGAACGGCCTGCTCTTCAATTACGTCAATTGCTTGTCGCGGCCTAGCGGGTGCTTTTGGAGGTGCCTGACCAACCGGCCTAGCATCTTTAACCTGACCCGTATCTTTGACCTGAGCGGCATCTTTGACCTGAGCGGCATCTTTGACCTGAGCGGCATCTTTGACCTGAGCGGCATCTTTGACCTGAGCGGCGTCTTTAACTTGACCGGCATCTTTGACCTGAGTGGCATCTTTAACCTGACCAGAAGGAGGCAAATCAGAATCGGCAGCCTGATCGTCTTCACCAGGTTCAATAATAAGGGGAGTATTTGCAAGCTCATCCATTTGCAGTCTTAAAGCTTCAATTTTGCTCCGTTGAGCTTCAAGAAAGGCCTTCTGCTGCCGAATTAACTTTGCCTGCTCATCCATTGCATCTCGCTGCTGTGTTAATCGGTCAGCCTGCTGTTTGAGTGTGTTAGCCAGCTCTTTTTCCTGCTGCTCAAGACGTTTGCGCTGATTAATCAGCGCTTCAATCTCATCAAGGGCAGCATCGTCAGGCGTACTGCCCAGCTGACCTCCTCCAGACTCCTGTGCATTTACTGTGGCAATTGAATAGAAAATACAAAAAACAACAACAATGCTTGTGCAAAGGCGACAACCTATTCGCCTACAGTTTCTAAATAAAACATGACTGTAGCCAGGCATAAAAGCAGCCAAAACGATATGCACTCCTACTGAATATTAAGGGGGCTTATCTAGTCACTTCCAAATATTGCAAAGCGATACTTTTATCTTATTTGTGCATCTGACCCAGCAACATTTTCATTTTTTGCTGTTTCTTCACTCCCCAGAGATGATCTTAATTCATCGAGCCGGCGGCGCTGTTTCAAATAGTGATCCTTTTGCGATTCGAGCTGTTTCTCTGCCTCTTGGATAGCCATCCGTTGAGTTACAAGTTTGTCTTCCTGTTCAGTAATCAAACTTTTTACACGTCGTTCAAGATCTTGCAAGGCGCGACGCTGTGCAAGCAACTTTTCAAGATCATCCTCCAGCCCTTCCTGACGCACAACAATCTGGTCACTCAGACTAGAAATTTGTTTATTTAAAGCTTGTAGCTCACCACCAGACTTCCCTTCTGCCGATGCAACAGCTGTAGACAACAAACATGCAACACTAATTGCACTCAAGATCAGTTTATTAATTCTCACAAACACCTCCACAATCTCCCAATATAGTCCGTCTTTTTAACGGACAGAACCTAATGACTGAGTCACCTGAAAATCGAGCATTTTACCAAGATCTGGCAAATGATAATTTTTAATATTATTTACATCGACGTTTATCTCAGTGAAACTCTGTATTTTCTGATCATCAAGTGTATTTTGAATGACACTCAAAACACCAGAATCAAGCAATGGCTTCAAATCCTGTGACAGAGAATTTCCTGCACCCGATTGAATAACCCCACCAGCTTGACTTAGCAGGTTACCGACATCTAATGATGAGCGTGAAACATTCGACAAGTCCATCGCCAACCAAGATTGAAGCACACCATTTAATAAAGCAATTTTTTCGATACCCACATTTATTTCGATGCCGTCGCTGGTTACGAAACCACCACGAAGCTGTGACAAATGTTCTTCGGAAAGAACCACATCGTCATACACCGAAAAAACATCACTCAGCTCTCCATCGGCAAATGCCTGCACGCTAAAAACAGACATAAAGACCATCAGAGTAAGTGCAGCGCGGATAAAGCAATTACCCGCGCCGATCACAGAAAAAGCACCAAACCAAGTCAAGCTGCTCATCATGTCAAAACTCAATTTGTCCAGACATTGAGAAAAACGAACTAAACTGGAGATCATCCCGATTTATAACTGAGCCGAGTGGTGCACTCGCAATAATTCCAGACGATTCTCGAATATCAAAATACTTCTCGCCGATATTCTTTTTATTTCTTACCAAAAACACAATTCCATTCCATATTTTCTCAAACTCTTGACGCACCATATAATGGGTACCCCTTGCCGGATCACCTAATAATACATAACGATCATCTACACCCTTGATAACAACAAAGTGTTTATAACCATCATCATTGATCAGGACTAAAGCTGGCACACCAATTTTTTTTAGTGAGCTGAGAGAAAAACGAAAGCCATCGGACTCGTATCCCCGACTTTTAAGAAAGCGTTTAATATCTAGCAGAGAAAAACCGGCCCGTCGGATAAGGGACTGATCTCCCGCTTCATACATCGCCTGAAATGCCTCGGCCTCGCTTATGGCATGCTCATAGTGAAAACTAAGCAATGTCGCGACTGCGGCCGAACCACAACTAAAATCATGCTCTTGTTTAACGGTCCTCAGAAACCGGGCTTCTGAAAAGCTGGTCATTTTAAAAGTTACATCAACGCCAGCCACATCGATCATCAATCCGCCAGCTTGCACACCGCTAGCCGGCAGCACTAGCAAAATGGCAAATAACTGCATCACACAAGAACGCAGTATTCTCAAATATTTCTCACTCTCGGCCATGATTGTAGGCACGTGCTACTCTTCCATTGTCAGATTAACAATAGTAGCATTTTGGATTATCACGTGATTACCAGAATTTTGAATTACCGTGGCAAACCCGCCTGTCTCTGAAAAAGCACCGTGTGAAATAGAATTTTCACCATTCGTGCTTGAATGAACAATATTGTCAGTCAGATTGGCTTCCAGCTCCATATCGTTCCATTGAAGAAAATCCCCAGCACCACCAAGCCCTCGAGTTGAAGCAAGCTCATCTTCAGAAATAGGTAACTGCTGCAAACCCATTTCTTCTTCGAGCACCTCATCTGCAAATACCGATGGGCATATGAGGAGACCGGCGAGCGCAAATAACATAGCTAGAATCGGTGCATGCATAACCACCACCTCATAATAAACTGAACTCTAATCCCTCATTTCCTTTAAAGATCCGGCGGGACCCATGTCCCGCCGGCCTATAAGATCACATACAACAGATGACCTCAGTTAGGGAGTACCACTACCATTCACATTCGCTTGGATTGTGAAGTTCTGCTGGATCAGGCTATTTGCACCAGTATTTTGAGCAGACTGATTAATACCATTGACACTGGCGAAAGCACCATTATCAACAATATTGTCTGCACTGTAACTGTAATCACCATCACCCATGTCGACACTATTACCACTTACGGTAGCAGCAAGCTCACTCTGAGCAACAGCCATATCCAGATCTATATCACCAATATTGATGCTGTTGTCACTGTTATTGCTATTGTCGTTCTGTGAATCAGCTAGAGTAGTGCTGTTGTCACTATTATCAGAGTTGTCACTGTTATCGCTGTTATCACTGTTGTCGTTTTGTGAATCAGCTAGGTTAGTGCTGTTGTCGCTATTATCAGAGTTATCACTGTTGTCGCTATTGTCGGAGTTATCACTGTTATCCGAGTTATTGCTGTTGTCGTTTTGCGAATCAGCCAGATTAGTACTGTTGTTGCTGTTGTCACTATTATCGCTGTTATCACTATTATCATTTTGTGAATCAGCCAAATTTGTACTGTTATCGTTATTGGAATCAGCAGTATTAGTGCTGTTGTTACTGTTATCAGTATTGGTAGTGGTATCAGTCGCAGTATTATT
>CALZIQ010000046.1:21279-23681 GCA_945787735.1 uncultured Chromatiaceae bacterium
CTGTTATCAGTATTGGTAGTGGTATCAGTCGCAGTATTATTCGAATCAGCTACGCTGTTATCACTGTTGTTGCTGTTGTCGGTATTAGTCGCAGTGTTATTCGAATCAGCGACGCTGTTATCACTATTGTTACTGCTGTCGGAGTTATCACTGTTATCCGAGTTATTGCTGTTGTCGTTTTGCGAATCAGCCAAATTGGTGCTGTTATTGCTGTTATCACTACTATCAGAATTGTCGCTGTTGTCGCTGTTATCACTGTTGTCGTTTTGCGAGTCAGCTAGGTTAGTGCTGTTGTCGCTACTATCAGAGTTGTCACTGTTGTCGTTTTGTGAGTCTGCTAGGTTAGTGCTGTTATCGCTACTGTTGCTGTTGTCATTTTGAGAATCAGCCAAATTGGTGCTGCTATTGCTGTTATCACTGTTGTCGTTTTGTGAGTCAGCCAGGTTAGTACTGTTGTCACTACTGTTGCTGTTGTCGCTACTGTTGCTGTTGTCATTTTGCGAATCAGCCAAATTGGTGCTGCTATTGCTGTTATCGGTGTTGGTGTTGGTCCTAGTCGCAGTGTTATTTGAAGCAGTCGCACTGTTATCGGTGTTGGTCGTAGTATCTGTTGCAGTGTTATTTGAATCTGCGACGCTGTTATCAGTCGCAGTGTTATTTGAATCAGTCGCGCTGTTATCGGTGTTGGTCGTAGTATCTGTTGCAGTGTTGTTTGAATCTGCGACGCTGTTATCGGTATTGGTGGTGGTATCCGTTGCCGTATTATTTGAATCAGTCGCGCTGTTGTCGGTATTCGCCGTGTTATCAGTTTGACTGTTATTCGAATCAGCCACGCTGTTATCGGTGTTAGTGTTGGTATCCGTTGCCGTGTTATTCGAATCAGTCGCGCTGTTGTCGGTATTCGCCGTGTTATCAGTTTGACTGTTATTCGAATCAGCGACGCTGTTATCGGTATTGGCCGTGTTATCGGTCGCAGTGTTATTTGAATCAGTGACACTGCTGTCAGTACCAACAGCACTTGAATTTTCGTTAGATGATACACCGCCATTGTCCGCACTGGACTGAGCGGTAGCTATCGAACCATCACTGGTATCATTGGTCGGATTTGCCCATGCCGGTGCTGAAACACCTAAGGCAAGAGCAACTGCACTAACTAGAATTTTCTTTTTCATTGACTGCTTCCTCCGTTGTAAATTCGGTCTACAAGACCTTCCGTAAGCCCCATGCTGTAGCGGGCATATGCAAAATTAGTATCTATTGCAAAGAATCTCGCTTCGTATTCACAACCCGCGCATAGTAAACAGTCGATCAAACCAAGGCTCATACCGACTTCAAACGAGGGGCAAATACCGTACGAAAGACTAAATAAACATCATCTTTGTATGCTTATCTAAAGACTAGATCGGTGACAAATAGGCACAACAGACCTAAATTTTTATGAAATGTGCGTTGACCCAATCTCTAAATCCACCCGAATGTAAATATGCATATACCAGACCAAGAACATAACTTCCTAATAAAGCAGGCTTTTATAAACCCTTATAGAACACAGCCAGAAATCTTTGTAAAATAATTCGACAGAAGCAAAAATAGATAGCCCTATACACCGCATGGTGACATTTCATCTGAGCAAACTCTGCAGTCACGAAATGAACCAATCAATTTACACACACCAATCAAATGAGTTTTGATCATTCCCGGTTAACCGAGATACAGTGTTTAGTAGCACGACTCAATCACTAATGGGCCGCACCATTAACACCAGATCATCTGCCGACAAAACTATCCACAAGACTAGATGACTTACTGCTCAATTAAGCCGCTTTCATCAACAAATATATTTATGATCTTTACTTAATAATCCAAACGGAACTGGCTGTAACGGTTTCCGGAAACGCTGAAACTGCACTCAAGCTTCGCTCTGTTCATGGTAGCTATGATCATTTTTTTTTATCTCTACAGGTAAACACATGGCAGCTATTGGGTCTATTTGGAAACGAACACTCCAGCGGGTTGGTATAGAGAACTTCCACTTTCACGACCTTCGGCAAACCTGGGCCAGTCGGCAAGTGATGAACGGATCCAGCCTGCAAGAGTTAATGGCGCTGGGTAGTTGAAATCGTATGCGCTGGTTTTGAGGGATACCCATCTCTCCACAGGACACCTGGCAGGGGCTGCACAAAGGATCGAACGGCGCTTAGAAACCGTCACTCAAAAAGCTACGATTTCGCTATACCAGAAACAAGAAAGGCCCACCATTTCTGGTAAGCCCTTGTTTTATATGGCGCGCCCGGCACGATTCGAACGTGCGACCGCCTGGTTCGTAGCCAGGTACTCTATCCAGCTGAGCTACGGGCGCTTATTGAGGGCCGGGATTATCCCGATCCGGACACTTAGTGTCA
>CALZIQ010000047.1 GCA_945787735.1 uncultured Chromatiaceae bacterium
TGGGCAGAGTCAGGAATCTGATGGTCTTCATTCAAGGTTTGAATCAACAAATCTCTGGAGAAAACATAAACTCCCATCGAGGCCATAGCGTGAGCGGAATCGCCGGGAATGGATTTAGGTGACGCTGGCTTTTCGGCAAAATCGACAATGCGCCCGTTGCCGTCAACTTCCATCACACCAAAATCACGCGCCTTATCCAGCTCAACCTCCATACAGGCAATGGTGACATCGGCACCACTTTCTCCATGTGTTTTGAGCATGGCGGCATAATCCATACGGTAGATGTGATCGCCGGAAAGAATTACCACCCACTCAGCATCACTGCGTTCAAGCAGATAAAGATTCTGATGAATGGCATCCGCAGTGCCCAGATACCAGTTATTGTCAGTGCGCATCTGTGCCGGCACTGTGGTGATAAATTGCCCTAGCTCAGGATTAAATATCGACCAGCCATCGCGTAAATGCTTTTGCAATGAATGAGACTTATACTGAGTCAACACCAACACCCGGTGCAGGCCCGAGTGTAAACAATTAGTCAACGTGAAATCGATAATGCGATATTTGCCGCCAAATGGCACCGAAGGTTTGGCTCGATCAGTAGTCAGTGGTGATAAACGAGAGCCAATGCCACCCGCAAGTATGAAAGTAAGTGTTTTGTCGAGCATAACGATTTAGTCCATATTGATCATGAATGTGTAACAACCATAAGCAAAAATGGGGCCTGTTTTGTTGAATTGCACCATTTGGGATGAACTTTGGTTATTTGATGTTTATGAAGTTTTTATTATGCATTTTGATAGTGCATTTACAGTAATGATAGATCTTTTTTGGGGCGAAATGCTGTGCGCCTAGCACCCCACAATCATTTTAATACTTTGCTGTCTGCTTCTATGTGATTGATGTATAATTCTGCCCCATTAGTCTACTCTGATTAGAGCCTGGCATTGTTGTGAAGAATGCATTTTAAGAGGTGGAGCAGAAATCGATGCCAGTCGAGGTCCTACACGATCGGAGTGAACGCAAATTTGATTGTTTCTGTGTTCTAATGAAAACCAAGGTAGGGAATATGATCCTTGGCATGAAATCTTAGGTGATAGGTGATATTTTTGCTCTCTATAATTCGGCTATCTCTTAAATTTTAATTTCTCAACGTGTCATCAATTCATAAATGTCCAATCAAAAAGTAGCAAAAGCTCAGAAAAAACGTGCTGATAAGTTACTTAAACTTGGCAAGCTTCGAGAGGCAAAAGAAGCTTATTTTGAATTCTGTAAGATTCATCCTGGCGATTTTCAGGCTTGGCAATCGGCTGGGCTAATCTCTAGTCGTCTTAATCATTTTCAAGATGCTGCTGCTGCATTTAATCAAGCCTTGAGTTTAAATCCAAATTTACCTGAGTTGTATTTTGAGCTTGCTCAGGCCCAGTTTTCATTGCAGCAATACTTAGACGCTGATCAAAACATTAGATCATTCTTAGTTATGCGACCTGACTCGGGTGAAGGCTATTGGGCATACGCCAAGCTTTTGCAGAATTGGGGACGTATTTCTGAGGCAACTGAAAGTTATAGAAAGGCAAATGAACTCCTTGGTAATGACGCCGCATTCTATATAGATTTTGGTAGTCTTCTGCAAAAGCAGGGAATGTATGATGAAGCGTTGGAACAATTCAAAAAGGCGCAGGATGTCGATCCGGAATTCGCTCAAGTGTATTACCGCCTCGCCACGCTATATCGCGATACACAACAATTCGACTCGGCCTTGCATCACTATAATAAAGCTTTTGAATTGGCTCCTGCCGATGAGGCGATATATCACTTTTATCTTGGCTCGGTATCTGAAAGCAAAGGAGATACGGCAGATGCGTTGTCTCACTATGATAAGGCTTTGGCGCTTAACAATGAATTACCAGAGGCGCATTTAAATAAAGCGCTGTGTTTATTGTTGGTAGGCAAGTTTAAAGAAGGCTGGGCCGAATATGAGTGGCGCTTACGCTGTCCGGACTGGATGCGACAGCGGCATCTTCAACTGCCCAATATCCCGCTTTGGAATGGGGTATCTTGGCCTGGCAAAACGATTCTTGTGATTGCGGAGCAAGGTTATGGCGATACTTTTCAGTTTTGCCGTTATCTAACTTTGCTTGCTGAGCGATTTTCCAAGGTGGTTGTGTATTGCAAACCCGAGATTGCTGGGCTGATTAAATCAGTCGATGGCGTGGATGAGGTTGTAATATCTGGCCAAAATGTTTTGGCAGAGCATTTTGATAGTTATGTTTATATGATGAGCCTGCCCCATTTATTTGGTTCTACGCTTGACACGATTCCCAATAAATCACCATATATCCAGGTGCCTACTCAGTTGGCGAATGAATGGCAGCAGCGCGTATGCTTAGATAATAAAGGATTTAAGGTCGGGCTGGCGTGGTCAGGTAGTCCTTCAAATGCTAGAAATGTTATCCGGAAAATTCCCTTGTCTGATTTGGCACCGTTAGGGAATGTTCCTGGTGTACGTTTTTTTGGCCTTCAAAAAGGGCCAGGTTGTGAAGAAGCTTTATCGCCCCCTGAAAACATGGATTTCATTGACCTTTCCAATTCAATCAGTGATTTTTCTGATACCGCTGCCGCGATTGAGGGACTGGATCTTGTCATTACTGTCGATTCGGCAGTCGCACACCTTGCTGGTGCATTAGGAAAGCCAGTCTGGGTGTTGTTGTATACCCCACCTGATTGGCGCTATCTCATTGATCGAGAGGATTCGCCTTGGTATCCGAGCATGCGGATTTTTCGCCAAGATGAGAGTAGGCGCTGGGCGCCTGTCATCAAGCGTGCTGCCAACGAATTACAGAAAATCGTGAGTGAAATAAGCTCGGATTGTACCCGTTAAATAGTTTTCATCTCACGAAAGAGCTTGGCTCAGTCGTTTAACTACGTCGGGTTGAGATTGGCTAGTTAATAGTGCAGTTAAGGCTGCTATCCGCCTCTAAGTGATTGATGTATAATTCGGTCCCTTTAGTGTGCGCCCATCAGAACGTGGTGCGGTTGTGTAGAACAGAGATTCAAAGAGATAGGACAGAAATCGATGCCAGTCGTGACTCTACCCGATGGGAGTGAGCGTAAATTTGATCAGGCCGTCAGTGTGATGGACGTGGCGGCCGATATCGGCCCCGGTTTGGCCAAGGCGACCCTGGCCGGCAAGGTTGATGGCAAGCTGGTAGATGCTTCTTATCTGATCAATGCTGATGCCGAGTTGGCTATTGTCACCGAGCGTGACGAGGAGGGGTTGGAGGTTATTCGCCACTCCACTGCGCATTTGATGGCGCAGGCTGTGAAGCAGCTTTTTCCAGAAGCCCAGGTGACTATCGGTCCGGTGATCGAAGATGGCTTTTATTACGACTTTGCCTACAAGGATGGCTTCACCCCGGAAGACATGATGGCCATCGAAAAGAAGATGGGCGAGCTGGTGAAGCAGGATGTCCCGGTCGAGCGTTCGGTGATGTTGCGTGACGAGGCGACTAAATTTTTCCGCGAGATGGGCGAAGTATACAAGGCCGAAATTATCGAGAGCATTCCAGAAAATGAAGAGCTGTCTTTGTATAAACAAGGTAAATTCATAGACTTATGCCGCGGACCTCATGTGCCTTCTACTGGCAAGCTGAAGGCCTTCAAGCTGATGAAGCTGGCGGGGGCCTACTGGCGTGGTGATGCCAAAAACGAGATGTTGCAACGTGTCTACGGCACCTCGTGGTCGAATAAGAAGGATCTGAAGGCTTACTTGCATCGTTTGGAAGAGGCCGAAAAGCGCGATCACCGCAAACTGGCTAAGCAGCTCGATCTGTTCCACACCCAGGAAGAGGCGCCTGGTATGGTCTTCTGGCACGATAAAGGCTGGGCGATCTATCAGGAAGTGGAGCAGTACATTCGCCAGAAACTGCGCCAGCATGACTATCAAGAGGTGCGCACACCACAGCTGGTGGATCGCAGCCTGTGGGAACGTTCCGGTCACTGGGACAAGTTCCAGGACATGATGTTTACCACCCATTCGGAAAACCGCGATTATGCAGTCAAGCCGATGAACTGTCCCTGCCATGTGCAAATCTTCAATACAGACCTGCGCAGTTACCGCGACCTGCCGCTGCGCATGGCCGAGTTTGGTTCCTGTCACCGCAACGAGCCTTCCGGTACCCTGCATGGTTTGATGCGGGTGCGCAATTTTGTTCAGGATGATGCCCATATCTTCTGTACCGAAGATCAAGTTCAGGATGAGGTCTCGGCCTTTATTGACCTGTTGTATGAGGTGTATGCCGACTTCGGTTTTAACGAGGTCATCATCAAGCTCTCGACTCGACCGGAGAATCGCGTTGGCTCCGATGAAGTCTGGGATAAGTCGGAAAAAGCACTGGAAGATGCTTTGAATAACAAGGGCTTGGAGTGGGAACTTCAACCAGGTGAAGGGGCTTTCTACGGGCCAAAAATTGAGTTTTCACTTAAGGACTGTCTGGGACGGGTGTGGCAATGCGGCACCATCCAGGTGGATTTCTCAATGCCGGGCCGTCTAGATGCTAGTTTTGTTGATGAAAACAGCGAGCGCCAAGTGCCGGTGATGTTGCACCGCGCCATCCTCGGATCGCTTGAGCGTTTCATCGGTATTTTGATCGAACAGTATGCCGGGGCGATGCCGATTTGGCTGGCGCCGACCCAGGCCGTGGTGATGAGTATCACCGATCGCGCCCGCGACTTTACAGCTGAAGTTGTGAAAACCTTGTCCGAACGCGGCATTCGCGCCAAATCAGACTTGAGAAATGAGAAAATAGGCTTTAAAATCCGCGAACATACGATTTCTAAGGTGCCATTTCTTTTGGTCTTGGGTGACCGGGAAGTGGAAAATAGAACAGTGGCCGTCCGCACGCGTAGTGGAGAAGATCTGGGAGTGATGGATCTAGATGCTCTGGTTGAGCATTTCTCTGCTGAGATCGCGCGCCGCGGCCGCGTTGTTTTGGAGGAATAAAATATCGCTGCTGAGAAAAAAGCCCGGATCAATGAAGAAATTAGTGTACGAGAAGTACGCCTGATTGATTCTGAAGGTGAAATGATGGGAGTTATGCCCACCGACCAGGCCATGAGCCATGCCGAAGAGGCGGGCATGGATTTGGTAGAGGTCTCCCCGAATGCTGAACCGCCTGTCTGCCGTGTCATGGACTACGGCAAATATGTTTTCGAGGAAAACAAGAAACGCCAGGCGGCGAAGAAGAAGCAGAAACAGATTCAGGTGAAGGAAGTGAAGTTCCGTCCCGGCACGGAAGAAGGGGATTACCAGGTCAAAATGCGTAATCTGATTCGTTTCCTCAGCGATGGTGATAAGGCTAAGGTCACGCTGCGTTTTCGCGGTCGTGAAATGGCCCATCAAGAACTTGGTATGAACTTGCTTAAACGTGTGGCGGCCGATCTCGAAGAGCTGGCCCAGGTTGAGCAGTTTCCCAAGATGGAAGGCAGGCAGATGGTTATGGTGTTAGCACCAAGGAAAAAGGTCGTTTAATATTGTTTGAAAGCTATTGCGCTTGGTAATACGGCGTTAAAAATTTGATCAAAATGCTCATTTACTCTCATGTAAACTGCGCTTTTTCACAAATTTTTGCCTTGTCTTACCTGCGCTCATAACGCTTTCGATGATTTTTAGATCTTACCTACTGCCGCAATTTAAACTGTAAGTTTGGAGAAATAGAAGATGCCAAAGATGAAGTCCAACAGAGGCGCAGCCAAACGCTTTAGGGTAACCGGATCTGGTCGCATTAAGCGTAACCAGAGCTTTCGTCGTCACATTTTGACCAAGAAGAGCACCAAGCGTAAGCGTCAGCTGCGTAGCCCTGCTATGGTCGCTCATTGTGACACAGGTGCAATCCGCAAAATGTTGCCTTATTGCTAATTGGAGTAAAAGAAAATGCCAAGAGTTAAACGTGGTGTTACTGCCCGAGCGCGTCATAAGAAAGTTATCGCTCAGGCAAAAGGTTATCGCGGCCGTCGCAAAAACGTCTTTCGCGTAGCAACCCAGGCTGTCACTAAGGCAGGTCAATATGCTTATCGTGACCGTCGTCAGCGTAAGCGTCAGTTCCGCGCGTTGTGGATTGCGCGTATCAATGCTGGTGCACGTGAGTGTGGTTTGTCCTACAGCCGTATGATCAATGGTCTTAAGAAGGCTGCTATTGAGATTGATCGTAAGATCCTGGCTGATCTGGCTGTTTATGACAAGAACGCTTTCAGTGTTCTGGCAGAAAAGGCCAAGGCAAGTCTTTAAGCCTTAAGTATCGTCATTCGGTGTAATGACGAAGATGTAATGAAAAGGGGAAGGCTGAGCCTTCCCTTTTTTGTCTAAAGCGAACAGAAATTAACGTCAGGGGATAACCTACGTGCAGGACTTATCAGAGTTAGTTGCCGAGGCTGAAGCTGCGGTCAACAAAGCGTCCGACTTGAATGGCCTGGATCAGATCCGGGTTGGGTATATGGGCAAAAAGGGGAGTTTAACCCTTTACCTTAAACAGTTGGGTAACCTGCCCGCTGAAGAGCGCCCCAAAGTCGGCCAGGCCGTGAATGATGCGAAGCAGAAGCTGCAAGCGGCGATAAATCATCAGCGCGCCCAGCTTGAGTCTGCGGCCTTGAATGCCAAGCTTGCGGCCGAGACCATCGATATCACCTTGCCGGGCCGTGCCCAGGATGTGGGTGGCGTGCATCCTGTGACGCGCACCATGCAGCGTATCGAAGATTATTTCAGCCGCATTGGTTATGAAGTGGCCACCGGTCCCGAGATCGAGTCTGACTATCATAACTTCACGGCACTGAATATTCCGGACAACCATCCTGCCCGTGCCATGCATGATACGTTCTATATCAATGAGAACACCTTGTTGCGTACCCATACCTCGCCGGTGCAGGTGAGAGTGATGGAAAACAAGGAGCCACCCTTGCGCATTATTGCGCCCGGCCGAGTTTACCGCTGTGATTCGGATGTGACTCATACGCCGATGTTTCATCAGGTGGAGGGGTTTATGGTGGCGGAGCATGTTACTTTTGCGCATCTTAAAGGTTTGTTGACTGACTTCTTGCGCAACTTTTTTGAGCGGGATTTGCGTACACGCTTTCGTCCTTCCTATTTTCCCTTTACCGAACCTTCTGCTGAGGCAGACATGGAATGCGTTATGTGTAACGGTAAAGGCTGTCGCGTATGCAGTCACACCGGTTGGTTGGAAGTGTTGGGTTGCGGCATGATCCACCCCAACGTGCTGACCAATGTGGGTATTGATAACGAAAAATACACTGGTTTTGCCTTCGGCATGGGTGTTGAGCGACTTACTATGTTGCGTTATGGCGTGAATGACCTGCGATTGTTTTTTGAAAATGATCTGCGTTTTCTGCGCCAGTTTAATTAATCACCAGAATTTAAAGAATCACATCAATGAAATTTAACGAACAGTGGTTGCGAGAATGGATCAGCCCGGCACTTACTACTGACGAGTTGTGCCATCAAATCACTATGGCAGGGTTGGAAGTAGATGCGGTTGAGCCAGTTGCCGCGGCCTTTTCCAAGATTGTTGTTGGGCATGTGCTGAGTGTTGAGCAACATCCGGATGCGGACCGCTTGCGTGTGTGTCAAGTGGATGTGGGCAGTGAAACGCTTTCTATCGTTTGTGGTGCACCCAATGTTGCCGAAGGTTTGAAGGTGCCGGCTGCTTTAGTTGGTGCGGTTTTGCCGGGTGATTTCAAAATCAAAAAATCTAAACTACGTGGCGTTGAATCCCACGGCATGCTTTGTTCAGCATCGGAACTGGGTATGGCGGAAAGTTCGGAAGGACTGCTGATCTTGCCTGGAGACGCCCAACCCGGCACCAATGTTCGTGATTTATTGGGCTTGGACGATATGGCCATTGAGATTGGGCTGACGCCAAATCGTGGGGATTGTCTTAGCCTTATAGGGATTGCCAGAGAGGTTGGTGTGTTGAATCAGCAGCCTGTTTCCGCCCCTGAGATTACAGAGGTGACGGAACATCACGCGGATAGCTTGCCTGTTGAATTGGATGCGCCTCAAGTTTGCCCGCGTTATGTCGGCCGCATTATCAAGGGTATTAAAAACGATGCTGAAACACCGCTCTGGATGCAGGAACGCCTACGCCGGTGTGGTGTTCGCCCAATCAGCCCTGTGGTGGATGTGACCAACTACGTAATGTTAGAGCTGGGCCAGCCCATGCACGCCTTTGATCTTGAGAAGATCAATGATGGCATCAAGGTGCGTTATGCCAGCAAGGGTGAAAAGCTTCTATTGCTCGATGGCCAAGAGCTCGAGTTGAACAACGAAACGCTAGTGATTGCCGATCACCGGATGCCATTAGCGATGGCCGGCATCATGGGGGGTGAAGCTTCTTCGGTCACCGATAGTACGGTGGATATCTTTCTTGAAAGCGCCTTTTTTGCGCCGGATGAAATGATGGGTCAGGCACGTCAATATGGTTTGCATACAGATTCATCACACCGTTTTGAGCGAGGTGTTGATTATGAACTGCCGCCCAAGGCTATTAAGCGCGCCAGTCAGCTGTTGTTGGAGATTGTTGATGGGAAGGCTGGGCCTATCACTGAAGTATGTGACAGCGCCCATTTGCCAATCCGAACGCCAATTTTATTACGTGCCGAGCGCATTACTCGATTGCTGGGTATCGAGCTGGCCAATGATGAGGTCACTGAATTGTTGCAGCGTTTGGGCATGAAAGTAGAGCAGGAGGGTGATCGCTGGCAAGTCACGCCACCAAGTTTTCGTTTCGATATCGCCATCGAGGCAGACCTGATCGAAGAGGTCGGGCGCGTCTATGGCTACGACAAGCTGCCCACTGAAGTGCCGGAAATACCAATGGCGGTTGCCTTGCCACGTGAGGCCCAGGTGCCCATCAATCAGGTCAAGAGTTTTCTCGTTGACCGTGGCTACCAGGAAGCGATTACCTATTCGTTTGTTGATCAGGAAATCCAGCAATTGATTACTCCAGAGCTGGAATCCATTGCCCTGGCGAATCCGATTTCAGCGGACATGGCAGTAATGCGCACCAGTCTTTGGACAGGCTTGTTACAGGCACTGAAATACAATCTTAACCGCCAGCAAGGGCGCGCCCGTCTGTTTGAGCAAGGTGTTAAGTATTTAAGGCAAGGCAATGAAATTAAAGAAGAAAGAGTGATTGCCGGGCTGGTATCTGGGCTGGCTGCCGAAGAGCAGTGGTCACAGGCAAAGCGTGTCACAGACTTTTATGATATCAAGGCTGATGTGGAGGCATTACTTGGTTTGACTGGCACTGCCGAAACGTATGCATTTGAGGTGGCAGATCAGCCGGCACTTCATCCTGGGCAAACTGCCGCGCTGAAAGATTCAGCGGGCCAAATTCTGGGCTGGGTCGGTAAATTGCACCCGGTCCTAGAGAAAAAATTGGGGCTTAGCGGACAGGTTTATCTATTTGAACTGGCAGAGTCGATTTTTGCTTCGGCGCGCTTGCCACAATATGCTGAATTATCAAAATTTCCTTCGGTGAGACGGGACTTAGCGATCGTGCTGGATGATCAGGTTACCGCAGCTCAAGTTGAGGCTTGTATTGCCGATGTATCAGGTGAATATTTAGCAAACCTACAGTTGTTTGATGTATATTGTGGCGAAGGTATTGAATCAGGGAGAAAAAGTCTTGCTTTAGGCTTGACCTTTCAGGATCATTCCCGCACTCTAAAAGACAAAGATGTAGACGCTCTTGTTTCGAGCATATTAGAAAAACTTAACCAAAAACTACACGCAACGCTGAGAGAGTAAGCCATGGCGTTAACAAAAGCAGAGATGGCCGAAAGGCTTTTTGAGGAACTTGGACTGAACAAACGTGAAGCCAAGGAACTTGTTGAGATGTTTTTTGAGGAAGTCAGAGGGGCCCTTGAAAATGGTCGTCAGGTCAAATTGTCGGGATTTGGCAATTTTAACCTGCGCGATAAAAAAGAGCGCCCTGGCCGCAACCCAAAAACAGGTGAAGAAATTCCAATCACTGCACGCCGTGTAGTGACTTTCCACCCAGGACAAAAACTAAAAGCGAGAGTGGAGGCCTATGCTGGAAGCCGCGAACAACTCTGAGTTACCGGCGATTCCGGCGAAACGCTATTTCACTATCGGTGAAGTGAGTGAGTTGTGTGGTGTAAAACCACATGTGCTGCGCTATTGGGAGCAGGAGTTCCCTCAGCTTAAACCCCTCAAGCGCCGTGGCAATCGACGTTATTATCAGCGTCATGATGTCATCATGATTCGGCAAATCCGCAGCCTATTGTATGAGCAGGGTTTTACTATTGGTGGCGCTAGACAGAAGCTGTCCGGCACTGAAGCCAAGAGTGATGTGACACATAGCGTCGACCTAATCCAACAAATGCGTCGCGAACTTGAAGACGTGTTGGCTGCACTAAAAAACTGAATCATTGCTGGTAAGGTGTGGTCTACTTGGGTAGAATACGCCTCGCAAACGCAATCCCTCTTATTTATTCCTAGAGGTTCCTAATAGAAAAATCTTTCGGGCAGTAGCGCAGTCTGGTAGCGCACCACAATGGGGTTGTGGGGGTCGGAGGTTCGAATCCTCTCTGCCCGACCAATTTTTCTTCTCTTGTTAAATTCCGTGAGCACTTTTAAAACGCCTCTGGCAATGTCAATGACAACGCTGGGACGTAGGTGATGATCAGTACGGTAATCAATAACAATACAAAGAAAGGCAGTGTGGCGCGGTAGAGCTGTAGTACGGGTCTGCCGAAGCGATGGCTGGCAATAAAAAGATTCATCCCTACAGGTGGTGTGAAATAGCCTATCTGCATAGTGGCGAGGAAAATAATACCAAGATGAATTGGATTAACGTCATATTCCAGTGCAATTGGAAGAATGATCGGCACCATAATGACGATGGCTGAAAAGATATCAAGTATGGTGCCCAGAATCAGTAAAAAGATAACCAGCAGAAAAAGAAACGTAAGCGGGTTATCAACCATCTCTTGAATCTTGTCAAAGATCTGCATAGGGATCTCGGCATCGATCATATAGTTGGTGGATGCCATAGATACCCCAAGTATCACCAGAATCGCGCCGATTAATACCATCGACTCATGCATGATGCTTGGCAGCTGTTTAAATTTGATGTCGCGATTGATAATGACCTCGACGATAAAGACATAAACGACGGTGACGGCAGCTGCTTCAGACACAGCAAAGTAGCCGCTGTAGATGCCGCCCAGCACGATAAAAGGTAAAGGGATCTCCCATTTCGATTCTTTGAGTGAGGACACCAAAGCCTGGCTTGAATAAGGGATGACAGGCAAAGAACGGCCCTGCCAGATACTCCAGCCCGACATAATGACGATCATCAAGATGCCTGGCAGAATACCGGCCAGAAAAAGATCATCAATGCTGAATGCTTCACCCAGCCCAAGTTGTTGAGAAATCACACCATATAAAATTAGAGGCAAAGAGGGAGCAAACAGCACGCCCAGACTGCCTGAGCTTGTAATCAGACCGAGATTGAAATTTTCTTTATAACCGGCTTGCATTAGGGCAGGAAAAAGCAATGCGCCCAACGCTACAATGGCAACCCCCGAGGCACCGGTAAAAGCGGTAAAAAGGGCGCATGCACATAAACAGACGATGGCCAAGCCGCCTGGCATCCAGCCCAACACCGCCTGTGTCAGCCGCACCAGCCTTTGCGGTGCGCCGCTTTCGCTGAGCAGATAACCCGTAAAGGTAAACAGCGGGATAGCAAGCAGCATAGGAATTTCGGCCAGGCGATAAAACTCAATGGCGATGACAGACAGATCGATTTCTTCCATATAGAAACCGATAATGGCGGAGGCGGCGATGATTATAAATAGAGGGGTTCCGGACAGTGCCAGCGCAATAAGCAACAGAGTAAGGAGTATTTCCATTATTCTGGCTTAGGCTGTTTATCACTGGTGTGATCTTTGATGGCGCAGCCAATATTAATCACGAAACGCAATGTCATCAGTCCAAAACCAACGGGGATAATGCTCTCACACAACCAGGCCGGCACATCGGCAAAGGCAGTAATGCCTTCTTCATATTCCATCATCACGAACCGGGTAGAATAATAGGCGATTACAGCGCAAACCAGTGCGCTGAAGAGGTTGTTAATAATGTCTGTGGCAAACTTGCCATTCTTGGGCAGCATGCGTGTTATGACATCGATGCTGATATGATGATTTTTTTTAGTGGCAGCGATGGCACCCAGCAGACCGAGCCAGAGTACTAAAATTCTGAGCAGTGGTTCACTCCACTCAATCCCTGTTTCGAAGACGTTGCGTAAGACAATCTGGCTCAAAGCCAGCAGGATCATTGCCGCAAGGGTGAAAATCAGCAGGCCATCTTCAAGCAGATGGATCAGGTTGTTGATCTTTTTGTGCATCGAGCCTTGGCTTAGTGGCTTTTGAGACGGAAGTCTTCAAGATGTTTGTACAGTGTCCGGGTGATATTGTCACTGATAACGCCGGTATTCACCAGGTTCTTGCTTGCTTCTTCGACAGCACTAGTCCATTGGGTTTCTGATTCTGCAGTTGTGGTTACAAATTTTATTCCTTGTTGTTCAAGGGCGGCATAGGCCTTCTGGTTGTCTTCACGGTTTATATTGTCGAGCTTTTCGAATACACCTGACATGACTCTCCTGACGATCTGCTGATCATCTTGGCTGATTTTTTCGAAGGCCTTTCGATCAACAATCATGGTGCCGTACAAATAGACCAGTGGGGTCTGGTTCAGATATTTGACTTTAGTGTGCCACTGCAGCGCGATTGCGCCCATTGGCGAGGCCGCCACTGTGTCAATCAGGCCGGTTTGCAGACCGGTGAGTACATCGGTCAAAGGCAAGGGAATAGGGCTGACACCAATTGCCTTAAAAGCGGCGCGACCAATTTTGTCATCATCAGGTGCCCATACTTTTTGCTTTTTCAGCTCAGTGATGCTGCCTAGCGGCAAGCCGGACATCAGATATGCAAAGCCTCCTTCACTAAGACCAAAGCTGACAAAACCGTTTTCGTGCAGGCCATCAATAATTTTTTGATCCATATGCTTGCGCACATAGTCGACTTCTTCGTGAGAACGAAAGGCGAGAGGTAGGCTATACACCTGTGAATCCGGGTCAATGTTTTGCAGCCCGCCGCCGGTGATTGCACCGCCATGCAATTGTCCGATGCGAACTTTTCTGAGCACGCTCTTGTCGTTACCCATGACGCCACCGGGGTAGAATCTGAACTTGACCCGCCCTTCTGTAAGGTTCTTGATTTCATCGGCGCCGCTTTTTAGTTCGGTCATCCAGCGTGTGCCATCGGGTGCAATGGTGGCAATCTTGAATGTTTTGCCATGTGCTGGTGTGATAACAACAGCAATCAGGCAGATGAAGCTGGCGAGGTATTTCAACATAATCCCTTATTCCTCAAAATACTCTTGTGATGTACTCAGTAATTCTTGGGCTTGTTGTTTTGCCAATGCATTACTGAGATTGAGTTTTGCGATTTTTGGTTCAGCATTGACCACTTCAGTAAGAAGTTGGTCATGTAACGCCTGCTCAAAAAGCAGTCTGGCATAGTAGCGAGCAAATTCGACCTTCGCGACTAAGTCATTTCCCTGTGAAATTTCGATCGCCTTCTCAAAATGCATCCGACCTTTTTCCGGTTTGCCACCCAGCGCTGGCGGCAGTTGACTGTTGATCACTGCCAGATAGAGGTGAGCACGGCCCCATTCATAGCTCTCATCGAGCTCAACCACTCTTTTCATAACGGCTTCAACTTTTGGGACTTGAGCAAGGCCGTTCCAGTCATCCCGGTGCGTTTGAATCCAGCCAGCCCAGGCTGTGCCATAGGTGTAGAGCAGAGCGACATCATTTTGATTTGCCGTCGTTAAGGCCTGCTCAAATTCTTCCAGACTGGTGTTATCAGACAGGCACAGTGCTTCCACTTCTTTGCAGATTGCCGTTCTGGCGTGAAGCAGGGATTTATCAGTAAGCTGCTTTGCACGATTCGCATCTGAGACAAACAGCGTCGCATAGGCGCCAGTAAGATTGGCGCTGGCACTTAGGATTGCTGGATTGTCTGGTGCGTCTAGTACCAGGCTGTCCATCATGACTAGAAAGGTAGGAATGCTGGCTGCAGCGATCTCGGGATCACCCTGGGTCAAAATGGCATCGCCAAGGTTGTTGGCAAAGCGTTCTGTCACCATGGATGTACATCCGCTCAGACTGAGCAAGAGAAGAATCGAAAGAATTTTTTGCGACATGCTAATTTTTATGGAGCTGAATTTACAGTGAAATATTATTATTACTGGGAGAACTGCCTGTATAACAAAGAACTGTATAGATATCAATGTCATTGCCTAATTATGGGTCTTAAAGGTCACAAACAGTTGGGTAGGACACTATTGTTGATCATTCAATTTTGGAATCTGGCGCAATTGTGTCACTATTGCGGGCGAAATTTACATAAGGAATGTTAAATAATGAAAAGACATTTGACTCTATTCACAGCGGCCGCTTTGATGGCAGGTCAGGCGCTGGCAGTTGATTTGGATAATGACAAAAAGCGTTTCAGTTATATCGTCGGTCTGCAGATCGGGCAACAACTGACAACTGACAATATTGACCTGGATGAGGCCGCTTTTATGGCTGCAATAAAAGACGTTGCGAGTGGCGCCAAGCCGCAGCTTTCCCAGGCTGACATCCAGGCCACCTTGCAGCGGATTCAACAGGAACGCGCTGCAGAGGCTAAAAATGTTGCTGAAAAGAATCGCGCTGAAGGTGAAAAGTTTCTGGCAAACAACGCGAAAAAATCAGATGTGAAGACACTTGATAGCGGTTTGCAATACAAAGTCTTTGAGGCTGGCAAAGGTGCTAAACCCAAAGCGACAGACACTGTTGAGGTTCATTACCGCGGAACTTTGATCAATGGTACTGAATTTGACAGTTCATTCAGCCGTGGACAGCCAGCTACATTTCCAGTTAATGGTGTGATAAAAGGCTGGCAGGAAGCCCTGCAGCTTATGAAAGAAGGGGCCAAATGGCAGATCTTTGTGCCATCAGATCTTGCCTATGGCAATCGCGGTGCTGGTGCCCAGATTGGCCCGAACGCGACCCTGGTTTTTGACGTGGAATTGCTGAAAATCAAAAATCAGTAGTTACGACATCATTCTGAACGCTGTGTAGTTTTGTCTCGTCCTGTGCGCAGCGATAAAAAACTTTTATCGCATAGCTGTGTGGGGTCTCCTGCCAAAGATAAGCGTTCAGAATGGTTTTCAATAAAGCCTTCGAATATGTTTTCTGGGTTGATGAGATCGGTATTTGGCTGAGAACGGCCAAGTCTAGCGCGTGTTCCGCAGGCACGCCCAAGCGAGAATTAATTACGGAATCGTAGCCAATCATGGCCTGGGAATAACACAGGTATTCCTGTGTGTTTGTTGGAAGCGCTTCAAATGCCCCTGCCGCTGTGGGAAAATTCATCAAGCCTATTAAAATCAGTTGTTTAGTTATTGTTTTCATCGCGATCACCTCCAAGGGGCTCGCCACGTATAAAATTTAGAGTCCCTGTGAATAACTTCGGTTCCTTAATTCTATATATCGGCCATTGCTGTTGATTTATAATCTGGTGCAGATTTAGGGAGGGTAACGAGCATGAGTGAATTAAAAATCTTTTCTGCTGATGAAGCGCAAATCCTGCGTAGACATGAGAATCCGGATCAAATCGCGACAGAGTTGCACCAGGCAGGGGTGCTGTTTGAGCGTTGGCAAGCTAATCAGGTCTTGTCCGAAGATGCCGAGCAGGATGAGGTAATCAGCGCATACCAAGAATCAATCGATAAACTGATGCATGACTATAGTTTTCAATCTGTCGATGTGATCGCGTTGCGTCCTGATCATCCTGAACGAGAGGCATTGAGACAGAAATTTATAAATGAACATACTCACAGCGAGTTTGAAGTTCGTTTCTTTGTTGGTGGTAAAGGACTGTTCTACATTCACCAGGGTGACAAGGTCTATGGTGTGATGTGTGAGCAAGGTGATTTGATCAGCGTGCCGTCCAACACAAGACACTGGTTTGACATGGGGGAGGCGCCATCATTTAAATGCATCCGTCTGTTCACCAATCCTGAAGGCTGGGTGGCGCAATACACGGGTGATGATATTGCCAGCCGTTTTCCAGAATTTGGGCAGTTCTGAATATGATCAAAGCCATCGTTACCGATATTGAGGGCACGACCTCATCGCTGTCCTTCGTTAAAGATGTATTGTTTCCCTATGCGCGCCAGCACATGGCAGATTATGTTCGCAAAAATGCAGATGCCACCGAGGTGCAGGTGCAGCTGGAAGAGGTACGCAAGATTGCCGGAAAGGCGCTTAATGTCGAAGCTATCATCTCTCTGCTGATTCAGTGGATTGATGAAGACCAAAAGGTTACCCCACTTAAAACTTTACAGGGTTATATTTGGCAAGCAGGCTACAAGGCAGGTGACTTTAGCGGTCATGTCTATAGAGATGCCGTTGATAAGTTACGTGAATGGCATGCGCAAGGTATCAAGCTTTATGTCTTTTCATCCGGTTCGGTCAAGGCCCAGAAACTGATTTTTGGTCATAGCGATTTTGGTGATCTGACAACGCTATTCAACGGCTATTTTGATACCCGCATCGGCAACAAACGAGACCCCGATGCCTATCAGCATATTATCGAAGAAACGGGATGTGCGGCTATTGAAGTACTGTTTTTGTCTGATATCGTTGAAGAGCTGCAAGCCGCCGATGAGGCAGGCATGCAAACAATTCAATTGGTCAGAGAAGGGCAGGCAGCCTGGCATGGCTGCCCTCAGGTTAATAGTTTTGAGTTAATCGACCTTGATACGATTGGATAAGAGAATGCCCGGGTGCACGGGCATTCTCCCAGTTGCAAATGACTACCCAAAATACTCCGGTTCGTTACCTGGTTTCCATTTGATATTGCAGCCCATGCTGGGCTTCTGTTGTTCCTCAATCTCATCGCCGTTCAGCAAAGCATCTAC
The DNA here is from genome assembly GCA_945787735.1 of uncultured Chromatiaceae bacterium. Lineage (GTDB taxonomy): Bacteria > Pseudomonadota > Gammaproteobacteria > Tenderiales > Tenderiaceae > Tenderia. The sequence continues at coordinate 17,072 of CALZIQ010000047.1, forward strand.
GGCGGAGCGCAGATCCACGCCGGTGACAGGGATATCGTTACGCGGACGGCTATCATCAAATTGACCACGGTAGACCAGCTTTTTATTTTCATCAAACAGAAAAAAATCCGGCGTGCAGGCAGCCATGTAAGCCTTGGCCACAGCTTGAGACTCATCATACAGATAGGGAAAAGTGTAGCCCTGTGTGGCGACTTCAGCGGCCATTTTCTCCGGGCTGTCGTCAGGATAATTGCTGGCATCATTACTGTTAATGCCGACGACGGCCAACCCCTGAGGCTGATACTCCTTGGCAAAGGCAGCCAGGGCATCGCGCAGATGAATCACATAAGGGCAGTGGTTGCACATGAACATCACTAGCAGGCCTTTAGCTTCGGAAAAATTGGCCAGGCTGATCTGTTTGCCATTGGTGTCCGGCAGGCTGAAGTCAGGCGCCTGGGTTCCCAGCTCTAGCATGGTTGATTCGGTACGTGCCATGGTTTCTCTCCTATTGTCTAGTTTTAGCCGATTCTAACGTTGTGCGAGGAATTTATAAACATGTGTATATCTGTGTATTTCTTATGGTTTGAGTCTGATATGCCATTTATTTGCTAGAATCGAAACTCAAATGTCATGGAGGAGTATTGCGGTGATCAGGCAGGGAATGATGTGCTTATGTGTTTTAGTGTTGGGATTTGCCGGAACAGTGTCTGCCGAACAACAGAGCTTCGAGCAATGGCTGGTTGAACTAAAGCAGGAAGCTGTCAGCAAAGGAATTTCTGAGCAGACGTTCGAGTCAGCTTTCAAAGACGTCAAACCCATCGAACGCATTATCGAGCTGGACCGCAAACAACCCGAATTTACCCTCACGCTGGACCAGTATGTCAGCCGTGTTGTACCCAAACGTCGCATCAAACTGGGCAAAAAAAGGTTGAACGAAAATCGAGAGTTGCTCGAGCAGGTGGCCGCCAAATATGGCGTGCAACCCCGTTTTTTGGTCGCCTTTTGGGGCATTGAAACCGATTTTGGCCGACTCACTGGCGGCTATTCGGTCATTGCTGCCATCACTACCTTGGCTTATGACGGCCGCCGTTCCGCCTTTTTCCGCAAACAGTTGCTTGATGCCCTGCAAATTCTGGAAGAGGGGCATATTGCGCCAGACAAGATGACCGGCTCCTGGGCCGGTGCAATGGGGCAGGCCCAGTTTATGCCGTCTACTTTTCGTGCCTATGCGGTGGATTTCGATGGTGATAAGCGAATCGATCTGTGGGGTTCAAAAGGGGATGTGTTTGCCTCAGCTGCCAACTACCTATCTCAGGTAGGTTGGGACGACGATCAAACTTGGGGCCGTGAGATCAAACTGCCCAAGGATTTCGATAAATCCCTGCTGGGCCTGGATACGAAAAAATCCCTGACGGAGTGGGATGCCCTCGGTATTCGCCGCCTGTCGGGCGACAATTTGCCTGAGCGTGATCTGATGGCCTCAGTAGTGCAGCCAGACGAAGACAAAAAATTTGCCCGTGTTTATCTAGTGTACGACAACTACCGCGCCATCATGCACTGGAACAAATCGCACAAATTCGCCATTGCCGTTGGCACCCTGGCTGACAGCATAGCCCATTAAGTCAATTCGGAACGAGTATTTATGAGTAACAATCAGCCCGAGACCATTTACCTCAAGGATTATCAGCCAGCACCTTTTCAGATTGACGAGGTGCAGCTCTATTTCAATCTAGGGGAGGACGAAACCCTCGTCACTTCGATCTTGAATATGCGGCGCCTTGGTGACAACAGCGCGTCGTTGTGTCTTGATGGACAGGAGCTAGAATTGGTCAGCATCAAGCTCGATGCTGAAACGCTACCGGCGCAGCGTTATGAAATTGAGAAAGAGTCGCTCACTATTACGGATTTGCCTGAGCAATTTGAATTAGAAATACAGACGCGCATCAAACCCCAGCTCAATACATCGCTCGAAGGCCTGTATAAATCCAGCGGTAATTTCTGCACCCAGTGTGAGGCAGAGGGCTTTAGAAAGATAACCTATTTCTATGATCGCCCCGATGTGATGACGCTGTATACAACCACAATCGAGGCAGACAAAGAAACATATCCGATTTTGTTGAGCAACGGTAATCCGGTAGAGCAGGGCGAACTGGACAACGGCCGACATTGGGTTAAATGGCATGATCCTTTCAAGAAACCATGCTACCTGTTTGCTCTTGTAGCCGGGCAGCTGGAGTGCATCGAGGATAGCTTTACCACTATGTCCGGCAGAGAGGTAAAACTACAGATTTTTGTCGAGGCGCATAATACCGACAAGTGCGACCACGCTATGGCTTCGCTAAAACGTTCCATGCAATGGGATGAAGAGGTCTTCGGTCGCGAATATGACCTTGATATCTACATGATCGTGGCGGTGGACGATTTCAACATGGGCGCCATGGAGAACAAGGGGCTGAATGTGTTTAACTCCAAATATGTGTTGGCGCGGCCCGATACCGCCACCGACATGGACTTCATCAATATCGAAAGTGTGATTGGGCATGAGTATTTTCACAACTGGTCCGGCAACCGCGTCACCTGCCGTGACTGGTTTCAGTTGAGCCTGAAAGAAGGTTTTACTGTTTTTCGTGATCAGCAATTCACAGCTGATATGTTCTCTGCCACGGTGAAGCGCATCGACGATGTCAATCGCCTGCGCAGTTTTCAGTTTATTGAAGACGCGGGTCCTATGGCGCATCCGGTGCGGCCCGAATCCTATGTGGAGATCAACAATTTCTACACTCTGACCGTATACGAAAAGGGTGCTGAAGTCGTGCGTATGATCTATAACCTGCTGGGTAAAGAGACCTTTCGTAAGGGCAGTGATCTCTATTTTGAATGCCACGATGGTCAAGCAGTGACTACCGATGATTTCGTCAAAGCAATGGAAGATGCCAGCGGTATAGATTTGGGTCAGTTTAAGCGCTGGTATAGTCAAGCGGGAACGCCCGTGCTGGATTGCGACTCTGAGTATGATGCAGCACAAGAGACGTTCAGGCTGAATGTTAAACAGAGCTGTCCACCTTCACCAGGGCAGGCAAACAAACAGCCATATCACATCCCGTTTTCCATCGGTCTGCTAGATGACGGTGGGCATGACTTGCCGATAGATAACGCTACGCTCGAATTACATCAAGCTGAGCAGAGTTTTGTCTTTGAAGGGATTAAAGTGCAGCCTGTACCATCGTTGCTGCGTCATTTCTCCGCCCCCGTCAAACTCAATTATGACTACAGCATCAAAGAGCTGGCCTTTCTCATGGCCAAAGATTCGGATGAGTTCAATCGTTGGGATGCGGGCCAGCGACTCGCATTGAAATTAATTCTGCAGCTCGTTGATCAACAGCAGGCAGGCGAACCATTTGATGTTGCCAGACTGGCGGAGAGCTATCAGCCTTATTCCGACGCATTTAAAACGATGTTGCATGAGTTGGGCGGTGATCTTAATTTCAGGGCCGCTGCCTTACAGTTGCCGAGTGAAAACTACATCGGTGAAAGCATGGCCGTGATCGATCCGACAGCCATCTATGAGGCACGTTGGGCCCTGCGTCAGGCACTGGCCAACGAACATGAAGCCTTGTTATGGCATGTATATGAACAAAATACCGACACGGGTGCGTTCAGTATTGATGCGATGGCTATCGGTAAACGGGCTATGAAAAACACGTGTCTAGCCTACCTGTCCACGTTAGAAAATAATCGTGTCATCGAAGCTACCCATAACCAGGCCTCTGCAGCAAATAACATGACTGATGTAATGGCCGGTATGCGCAGTCTGATGGATATGGACTGCCCCGAGCGCCTCGAAGCAATTGACAGCTTCTATGGTAAGTGGAAAGGGGATGCCTTGGTGGTGGATAAATGGCTCACGCTCCAGGCCATGTCTCGTCTGTCCGGCACGCTCGATCACGTTAAACACTTGATGCAGCATGAATCCTTTAACATCAAAAACCCCAACAAGGTGCGCTCACTTCTTAGTGGTTTTGTGGCAGGCAATGCCTATCGTTTTCATCAGGCCAACGGCGAGGGTTATCGCTTTCTTGCTGATCAGGTCATTACTTTGAATGAACTCAATCCACAAGTTGCGGCACGCATGGTCTCCCCCCTAATTCAATGGCGCCGTTATGATGAGTCGCGTCAGGTCTTAATGAAGGCAGAGTTGCAGCGAATCATCAGCCAGCCTGAGCTATCCAAAGATGTCTATGAAGTTGTTTCAAAGGGGTTAGCGTAAGCATGTCAACGAGTAGTATCGCAGGTAATCTGCGCAAAATGATTACCCATCACGAAAGTCCTGTGAAATATGAAATGGTGTTAGGTGAAAACAGGGTGCTGATGAATGAGTTTATCGGTAAGCACGTGCAGCTGAAATACCTTGGTGAGATCAATTGCATACACTGTGGCCGCAAGACCAAAAAGAGTTTTCAGCAGGGCTACTGTTTCCCCTGCATGCGTAGTCTGGCCGAGTGTGATGGCTGTATCGTCAAACCTGAGATGTGTCATTTTGATGAGGGTACATGCCGTGATCCCGAATGGGCTCAGGGTCACTGTTTCCAGGATCATTTTGTCTATTTGGCGAATTCGTCTGGTATCAAGGTTGGTATTACCCGAGGCAATCAGATACCAACACGCTGGATGGATCAGGGGGCGACACAGGCCTTGCCGATCTTCAAGGTCAAACATCGTTATTTGTCCGGCTTGCTTGAGGTCGAACTGAAAAAGCACGTATCCGACCGAACCGACTGGCGCAAGATGTTAAAAGGCGTTGCAGTAACCACAGACCTTCATCAGGTCAGGCAAATGCTGATGAACGAGTGCCAGGCAGAAATAGCTGTTCTCAGCGAACGTTTCGGCGCAGAGGCGATTACAGCACTGGAAGAAGAAGTGATTGATATTGAATTCCCGGTGCTGACCTACCCGGAAAAGGTCAAATCATTCAATTTTGATAAAACCGAGCTGGTGGAGGGCACGCTGGAAGGCATTAAGGGACAGTATTTGATCTTTGATAGCGGCGTGATAAACATCCGCAAGTATGGCGGATATCTTATTGAAATTAATGTATAAAAATAATATTTTATCACTAAAAAGCAGCGGATTTGTTTGTTAATGATTGTCAACAGTCTTAGTTAATCACTAAAGCGTGATATACTTCGCGCACTTTGAAGTTGCCATGTGCACTGTTTTTGGCAGCGTGTAAAACCTAAATCAATATTGATTGCATGCAGTCCAAGACGGCGGCAGTAAGGATCTTTTTTTCGCCAGGGCAGGCACTCGGATTGAAATAGTTGAGGTGCAGCTATGGCTGACAAAAATTTAAAGCATTCCTGTGGGACACAGCTCAAAACCTATTTACTGGGCAGTGTCGCTATTATCTCTACCGTTGCCGCTGTTGTTTTAAGCCAGCCGCATTCTGCTGTTGCCAGCCTAAAGGCAGAGGCATGCTTTATCGAAGACCTAGCCTCTAATACCACGCCCGCTGTATTTACCCCTGACTCAGTTGTAACAGCCCATTCTGATCAACTGAACAATCAATTATTCTGGAATACCTTAACCAAAAGCTGGCTCACTGATGAGCAGGCACAGTTGTTAAAGACGGCCTATAGTATTGGTTATGAAAACGGTGGTCATGAGCACGCCGAGTTGTTGCAGGCCGTGTTGTTACAGGAAACCATTGCAGGTCAACTGGGGCGCATTGGTCACATGACTGCACGGGTGGGCAAACGGTCATATGGAGTAATGCAGGTAAAGGTCACTGCTGCCCGTGACGTGCTCAAAAAACATAAAGATTTCGGCCGTTTTCGTTCGGATGAGGAGCTGATTGTGGCGCTGATGACCGATGATGACTTTAATATGCGCATTGCCTCAAAGTTTCTGCTTTACCTGGGTGAGAAAACCAGCTCAGTCGAGGCCAGCCTGGTTGCCTACAATATCGGCTTACGTGGTTCGCGCAAGATTTCCGAACCTGATGAGTTTAAATATGTTGTGCGCACCAAGAACAATCTGAACGAAGTGGTACAGCATTTTAATCAAAAGTTTATTGCTTCATCAGACATGCATTTGGCAATGCGTTAGTCTGAGTCCCTGACAGACAATAATTCTATTTCTGTTGCCTTGTTCGCAGATAAGATTTTCCATGGTAATGGGATAATTCCCGGAACTAGCGCAATGTATTTTTGGTAGCTCTCACCAAATTCGCGTATAAGCTTTTTCTCTTCCAGTTTTGCCCCTACAAAAAAATATATTGTCACCATTGTGGAGCTGATCAGCTCCATCTGGCTCTGTTCTCGAGACCAGATAATGATTAGCGCAAATAAATACCA